>JBDUES010000093.1:0-7259 GCA_040297625.1 Candidatus Nitrosocosmicus sp.
TTTGGTTTTAAGAGGGTACTGTCTATTGCTGTTATAGAAGCGTCTGCTAATCCGTCTACAACAAATAGATATCCCATTGCCGATATTCTTTCTTTTATATCTGTAGTAGACATGGTCTTCAATCGCCGGTCAAATGTACGTCTACTACTAGGTATTGTTACAAGACCGCATGCTACTGCTAGTTTATGGTTATGATAACAATCCATATCAAGAAAAGCGTGCAAAGCCTTGTTGGAATCCAGTCCGAACCATCATATCCTTACAATAAAACATCTTAGAATAATGGTTGGAGAATATATACATATGGTCTACCCCGTTTTCGTGGTGGCGCAATAGGCCATGGTATATAACCAATTAGATACAGAATGTTAAAAAGGATGGATTCCTTTAATCTACCAAGAGATAACCTTTGGGACCGTTTTAATCAAAATCATATTCTAGAGGTTACCTTTAAGCTGTTGTAAAAGGTATCAAGAGATAATTTGAATTATGACCATGTCTCAGATATCTACCTACACCGGATATGATTAGAGCCAACTTTCAGTAGATTTTCATTCTTTTGTATACACGAATAATAACTTCAGTAACCTGTATCTTTTTGGAAACTAATATCTCTGGTTTGAACTCTTGTACCTAGTCTCTTATTGCAGTATGGCTTCTTATAACAAATCGATAAAGTACTTTGGATGTAATTTTTAATGAAAGTCCAAGGAAATATAGATATAGAGAATATACATTATCTTCATGTTCCGTTCTCTTTCTTATTTGGCATATCATAAAATAGATTAAAGACATAAATCTATAGATTTTTCCTTAACTTTACAGAGCATTCATAATAAATCATCCCATAAATACGTAATTTTAAATAATATGGAAAACATTAGACTTTAATGTCGTTTTCAAATCCATCAAATACTCAATATAGATGTGTCCGATGCAATATATCATTTAACAATCAGGAAGAATTAGATCGACACAAATTATTAGAACATCAACAAAAATAAATAGGTAACAGCAAGTAAAAAATTATGATATTAACTTGTCACTTCTTTTTATTGATATATATGTATATAACATAATAGTCATAATAACAAATACATCAAATAAAATATGTTTTATTCATTATTTTTAATTATGTGAATATATTGCTTTTCTGCATAATTAATCTATTTATCTAGTATTAGTTTATTCAACAATTGTGATCAATTGACCTTCTAATAATAAGTCTCTTGTAAGATGAGACGAGATTCTTTTTGTCCATGAATAGTTACTGCCATGGATAGACTTGGAAGAAAAGTCTCTCAAATAGACTAGAACAAATTTATTTTATACTAGTCTATATTTTATATTATTACCAAGAAAACATGAAATTTTTAGTAATTAGTATTATTTATAATAATATTTTTTTAACTTTCTCATTAAACTATACATTATTTATAGTATGTAACATAATCATATATAGAATGGCTGAAATTATTGATAAGGTTAAAGAAAATACAAAGGATGTTAAAGATAAAGTTGTAGATAATACAAAAGACGTTATAGATAAGGCAAAAGATTCAGTAAGTACATCATTATCGTATTCGCCACCAATTTCCTACTCCTATAATCCAGAAAGAAAAAATGAAAAAAGTAATCCAGGTATAGAAATTAGAAAAAACAATAATCCAATAACTGAATATAGAGAAGAAGAACAAACGATTCCAGTAAATATAAAAGAACATGAATCTAGCGCTGCTGTAAATAGAAATCGAGTTGATAAGCAATACAATTATAAAGAAAATGATGAATTTTTCAATCCATTTATGATGGGCCTTAAACTATGGCAAAATTACTCTACAATGTGGATGAATTTTTATAACGAGGTCTTGAATTATACTACGAAAACGAATAAAGATTATGGAAACAAACATTGAACTAATTGTATAAACAATCTCAAGAAATTCCAATCAATTTTTTGTCTTATTCGATATCAAAATTTGTGTCTTGGCAATTCTGAGATCTTATTCTATGGCCATTGCATAGTTTACTCATTATATTGGGACAAGTTTCATTATGTCTATAATGGATAGTTTGTTGCCGAGTCCATGTCTTAAAACTTACTTTTATAAAACTTAAGTTAAACGTGTTTTTACATTTACCATGATACAAACCTTTACAATCTCCTTTGTATTAGAATAACTCTAATTTTAATTATAATTAATTCTTACACCAATATGGCGATTCACAATAATTATTTTTATCTGAAATTTTAATCAAAAAGTCTTTTTACTTTTTAAATCGATAATGTTTGAAAAGCTAACTCCTGTTACCTGAATTCCTTATTAAATTTTAAAATTTATATCAAAGATTTAATAAATTATTTACTTTATGAGAAGCAAATTAGTTTAGTTTACTTGTTATTAAAAAAGAAAAAAATAGTTATTTGTATTATACTGTGAAGTTTTGATCTTTACCTATCTATGTAGATTTACTGGGTTATTGCAATAGGTTGTTCTTCTTGTTGTATTGTTTCGAGCTCAGGTTCAGATTTCCAGTTTTCTTCATCCTCTTGAATTTTTTTCTTCATCCTTAATTTTTCTATTTCAAATTCGGTGAAGTCGCACATAAGGGTAATAATATTCTACAACTTTATGATTAAAATAGTTATGCCCTAATGTTACATATTCTGAAAAAATTATAATTGTCTTATATTTTACAATTTATTTGATTTTTTTCTAAAAATTATGCATTTATTGATTGATGGATATTTCAATTAAAATATATTTTGATTAGTAGGTCTATTTTTATTTTAATCCTGTACTATAAAAGTATCTTTTTGTTTAACTTATAATTCCTAAGACTATCTGTTCCATTTTTCATGTAGTGTGATTATCTACATTTTTTTACATGTCTTTAAAGTAAAATAATATTTTTATCATACTTTGAAGACAATTAATTTTAAATAAAATTGGTAAATGCCTACATATGATTATTTTTAGTAAATGCACAATAAATTAATTTTATTAATTCTAAAATTGTTTTTTAGATATCTATTAAAATTGTTTGTAGGCAATCCTTGTAATACCAGCGCTTTATAGTTAACATGTAAAATACAAAACAAGTGCCTTGTTGCTAGATTCGGATAACAGTTAATACTATGCTATACCATTTAGTATAAGTATGTTAAATAATTTTCAAATATTAGATTAAAATGTATAACAAAAAAGTCTGCTGCTAAGAGGTATTTTCTTTGATATAATTATATATTATAAATAATTTAATTTAGCGAACTTATACAAATTGGTATATATTTTTAGCAATCTGTATTAAATTATGACTATCTAATTCCTCTTTATAATACTAAAACGTTACCATAAAAAAAACGATTTGCTGATTCATACAACAAAACACAAAATAAGTATTTATAAAGAAACTCCTAAAAATATATATTAATTATTAATCTATTTGCACGGGTAAATAATCCAAGAGTATATGGTATTATTGAAGTGGGATTAATATTGATAAATGGTATCATTATTTTATTGTCTTGATTAAAGAGTCGAGTTTTAAATCGACTATACTTTCATTGGTAGAACACAAATTCAAAGGAGTATATCTAGATAGTGACTTATTCTTCTTTATTACTTTTGTCACTCAAATAGATATATACGATGATAATCTTTTCATTAGATTTGTTAAACTATTTTCCTAATCTATTGATATAAAAAGATTTTATTTATTTTGGATTCCCTGTGATCATATCACCAATTACCTTGGTTAAATCTTTTAACTTGTTTTCTTCTATTTTCATAGTGGCAAAGTTATCTGTAGTAGATATTGTTCCGTCATAATTTTGAATATCCTGTAAAGTTCTTTTTAAATTTTCTTTTGGATTAACTTTGGAATCATTCATTGGAAATCTGCTAACTAGTTCTTCAATTGTTATAGTATGAATGCTTTTTTCAGTAAAATAAAAAAGTTGAGCACAAATTGCCATGATATCCATTAATGGTGATGACGGAGTAAATCGAGAAAAATTTTCCATGTACTTTTTATTATAAATTGATCTTAATATACAATTATTTTATATGACGATTAGTTAATTAATCAATATTTGTCGTCTAAATGTTTTATCAACTTTACTGTTTATGAGTTCTTATCTATAGTTGATGTATTTACCGATGATAATCTATGAACATCTGTATAAATATATTTTTATTAATTAATGATTAAATACAAAAACATACTATTTTCAAGAATAAATTTTATTATATTATAATAACTTAAATCCGTCCCTCAACTATTCGATTTGCCTATGATAAAACCTATGCATTGTTATATGAAATTATGTTATTCATTATATGCTAGTGTAATGCTATATTAATGGATGCAAATACATCTAAATTCTTCAAATATAATTATTCTTAATAAATCGATTCCATCATGAGACATTTAATTAGAATGTTAAAATTAAAGATGTATTATTATCCATATCTTTAATATGTCTATTTTTCTATCCTCTTTGCTTAGACTCATCTGAATCCTCGATTATATTGATATCTGTTAGCATTTAAAAATAAGACTACGTCATATTGGACATGAAAATTATAATATAAGAATATTGCCTATATTCATTATTTAAAAGAGGAAAAAGGTATTTCACTTTCATATAAAGGGTTAACCCTCAAACTTTCCATTTATTATTTCATCAATTTTATATGATAAATCTTTTATTCTTATTGGTTTTTGAATCAGAATCGTTTTTTGCTCTTTTAAATCCGGAAACATATATCTAATTTTATCATCGCGGTATTCGGCAGCAGAAAAGAAACAAATTTTAGATTTACAATTCATTTTCTTGATAAAAGCATAAAAATCCAATCCGTTCATCTCTGGCATTATTATATCAATCAAGACTATATCATATGAATTGGGCTTGAAATCATGTAATGCTTTTAAAGGGTCATTATATATGTCAACACTATAGTCGCCATAAATCTCAAGGCCGTCCTTAAAAAGTAGTGCAATATCTTCCTCATCATCTATAAGGAGGATTTTTATTTTTTTAGTTATTGGATTTACACCTATTATTTGTAATTTATTGCTAAAATCCTTCTTTATTATGTTTACCTTGGGGATTATCTTTTCTATAAATAATAATGGGTAGTTTGAATTTAAACAAAGTACCCCTTCTTTTTTCACTGTTATTGTTATCTCCCAAGTTATTAGCATCGGCTGGTTCTTCAAACCAAATCAATCCATTGTGTGCTTCAATAATTTTTCTTGATAGGTATAGGCCTAATCCTGTGCCGATTCGGGATTTTGTAGCAAATTTTTCAAATAAATGATTTTTTATATGAGGATTAATTCCTATTCCTGTATCTTCTACTGTCACTATTATACTATTTATATTCTCTTCTTCACCATCAGTAGTGTCAAAATTATTATTGTTTATTCTATTTTCTTTAGTATATGACAGACCATTATCAAAATAATCCGTACTTATTGTGGTAGAAACAATAACCTTACCTTCTGCTGTAAATTTCATGGCATTATCCAATAAATTAAAAATTACTTGGCTAATCTTTTGAGAATCACAATCAATATAGAGAGGAGAAATTCGAATATTGTTTTCCATTTCCTGTTTTGTATTTACTGTTTTTTTCTCATATGTAGGTAAAAATAATATTGAAACTCTGTTTACTTTATCTGTATATGCATATTTTTTTTCAATATCTTCTATTACTTGGGAAATTAGAAAATGAATGTCTACTCTACTCTGTATATTGATTCTAAAACTTCCACTTTCAATTCGACTCACTTGTAAAATGCTTTCAGCAAGGGTTTGTAATCTTAATGCATTCCTTGTAATTATGTCCATTTCTCGTTTGAACTCCTCTTTTCTTTCACCAAGCTTTTCTTCCATGATTTCCATACCGTTTAGTATGGGCATTATTGGAGTTCGTAATTCATGTGCTGCTACATTTATGAATTCACTTTTGATATTATCTTCTTGCTTAAGTTGTTGAAATAGGATACTCTGATTGTACAGAACTTCAAATATGGATGCATACGATAAAACTGTTGGTTCGCTATTAGAATAAATTGAAAAACCTGTTAAAGTATTTACTTTTTCTGCACTTATGTTTTTTAATTCCATTATTAATGATTCTTTTCTGTCTATTACCAAAGTTTTTATTTTGATACTAATACTAGGTGCAATATCTTGGATTTGAATATTATTATGGGGATTCTTTAAAAGATGAAGAGATAGAGATTGTTTAATTGAAGTATCTATTGGGCTAAGGATTCTGATCTTTAATTCGCTATTTTGTTCTGCCATCTCTTTTAAAAGTTGTAGAGTGCCACTATGCTCCTGTAAATGAAATGCATTTACTGTAGAATAAATTATTTGTATTTCTTTTGTGGCGTTTTTTATCATATCAAACTCCTTTTCTAGTGCTGTTTTGTAGTCCGGGAAAACAATTGTAATCTGTGGAACAATCCCTTCTTCTATTTCTTTTATTCTCTGTTCAGCAGATATTGCCTTATTCCAAAAACTATCAAAAATAAATTGCTGTTGTTCGACAATTTCAGGCAGATTGCTAAATATGAGTTGGGGTATTGATTGTGATTTATGTAAGGTTGCAACAGCAACATATTCTTTTTCGTCCGATATCTCAAAGTTTCCTTTTATTCCATCCAGGTGTCGAATTTCCGCAAAAGTAAGCATTTCTTTGCAATAATCAATATTCTCTTTTGTTATTTCAGTGACGTATCTAAGTTTAACACCTTTGTTTTTAGCCGAATCAATTCTCTTCTCCTTTAGAGAATCTACTTCTATGATTGCTGACGGTGCTGTAGAACTAATACAGGAATCTATTTTTCTTTTCGTCCTGTATATAAATTGTAAAATGGCATTATTTGCATTCTCCGAACCGTAATATACTTTTGTAAATATATCATTAGAATTAACTGGAGGATCTAAATTTCCATCATATTTTTTATTTTGATTATTGATATTATTATTTATTACAAAGTCTCCTTCCAATCATTATCATGATATACAATTCAAGTCTAATTTGTATATGTGAATTTAATATATAACTGTAAATATTCTAAAAATGGGCTCTGTTTACAGTCATGTAACGAATGTTGTATACTCTTCTGTAAACTAACAGTGCTTGTTTTCATCAACAAAATTATTGTTATATTTTTTAATTCATATTCAAAGTTTTAGAAATCAACGAATCTAAACAAGCACTCTCTCTTTACAT
>JBDUES010000094.1:0-9819 GCA_040297625.1 Candidatus Nitrosocosmicus sp.
TTTGTTTGTCTGTATGGCAAATGAAAGTATGCTTTAGCATATCCTAGTAGAAGAAGAAAAGTATTTGGATAATGAAATGGCTCATAATCCAATCTTATCTTTATTCATCTCTTTTAATTCAGTATTCCAGTTGTTTATGACATCAAATCCTAACAAGATTTCACCTCTTCTAACTAGAGATTGGTAGTAGTTGGACCATTTCACATGTTTTCTTAAAAGATGTTAGCTAAATGTATTTGGAAATGAGGAATCATGCAACAAAGCATATAAAATACATAGATATAAAACAACTATTCAGAAGGTTTTATTGGATTTCAAGTAGATGACTTCTAAAGATAATCACTAATTTTCCATAATGTCATTTGTTCATGGAAAGCATTATCCCACTATATATCAAAGAAGGTAAGAAAATATTTTGAGGAAAACAGAGGATACGCAAATTCCTATATATCTTTCAACTGCATCATCATCACCAGAGTTTATGGTAATGGAGGAGGTGTACTGGAATATAGCCAAACGAGACATATTTATCCTGAAATAATACCATCATTTGCAAATTTAAAGAATTGGATATCAGAGTATTTCAGGACAAAAAGATCCAATCTATACTGTCTAACATAAATTCATCAAGTCTTTCTATTAGATCCATCTCTTAATGAGATTGTATGTATAGCATAAGGAAATTACCCGCGATATTGTGCTCACATATTGATAGATTTTGTAGAAATGCTTTGACATCCTACAAACTTGACTTACGGGTTAATATAAACAGTATGAAATTATGTTAGTTAGTATAGATATGATAAACTATTTGATAAGGGATGCTAAATAATAGATGCAAATTGGTATAGTTATATCAACGGTGATTATTTAAATGTTACCATGTTAAGATCACATAATTTTCTATTGTGTTTTATTGGATTTATAGAAATAGACTTTTAAAATTTCATCTCTTAAAAAATACTAACAAACTTTCTTATTCAAATCATATAATGACTAGCATGATTTGTTACTTAAAAATAATTAAATTAGATGGATTCAATCTACTTGTTAAAGCATAATATGGCATATCCAATTCCTTTTTCAAAGCGAATAGATATTTCAAGTAAACATAAACAAAGCAATTTGGTTTTGGCAGTAGATCCAATATATGACACAAATAATTTATTTAATTATGTAATAAATTTAATTACTAAATTAGGTAAATATCTCTGTGCAATTAAATTGAATTTTCATGTAATATTACCATTGTCATTTACTGAATTACAAAAAATAAATGATATTGCTCATGCAGAGAAATTACAGGTTATAGCAGATATTAAATTAAATGATATCTCTAATACAAATAATGTGACTATTCAGTATCTCCAATCAATGGGGTTCGATTCGATTATTGTTAATCCTTTTATAGGAAAAATTAATCTTAAAGCAACAGTTAATTTTGCTCATTCGTTGAATTGCGGCGTTATTTCACTTATTTACATGAGTCATAGTGGTGCAAACGAGGGGTTTGGTTTATCTGTAATTGATTCCTCAGAAAATGCACCAAATACTCCAAATATGCTTTATAACATTTTTTACCAAAATTCAAAAGATTCTGAAGTTGATGGTATTGTTATAGGAGGCAACAGATTGGATATACTAAAAGAATTTTCTTCGAAAAATAAAAAAAAAATTCCAATCTATTCTCCAGGTCTTATTACACAAGGAGGAAATATTGAATCTGCCTTGGAGTGTGGAACTGATTATTTTATAATAGGACGTGCAATAATAAATTCTTCAGATCCACTAATCGAATTAAAGAATATTCATAATGTGATTAAATATTTTTTTAAATAACTTCAAATATTTTTTAGATAATTTAATGTTTTCCAGCAAATTTAAATATCATAAGAAAGGGAACGTTTTCTACTGTTTTTACACTATTTTTTTTAGCAAGATTAAGACTTATAGCAAGATCCACTATGTCTTTTCCAACCAAATTTATTATTGAGGATGAATTTAAAAGCTTTATAGCCTGTTCATTTGAAATCTCTTCGCCATAATAATACTCTCTGGATATATTGATTGAAAAATCCCCTTGATTGATTTCTTTACCCAGAATACTTAAATCGCATATGTTAATAATTTGCGTTTCTTGATATTTTATTTTACGTAATGCATAATTATTTTTTTGTTTTTGTTTTGTTTCATCCATTTTATTCTCATTATTCTAATTATTTTTTTGTTAGTTTTTTTATTTAACTTTATCCTTAAAATTATTTTTGAATATTCTAATCAAAAAGTAATAATTATGATTTGTTTAAAAAAGATCATTGTCATCAAATGAAAGATATAGTAATGATAAAAATAAAAAAAATAAAAAATTTGATAAAAAGGGAATAATTGTAACTTTGTGCATCGTTATTGGAATTATTGGTGCCAGCTTTATAGTCTGGTTTTTACCTCAAGGGAATATCCAAAATAGTAATACCGGCAATAATATGATGATTTTTACAAATCCTAATGACACTTTGATTTCTGCCAATAATCAGTATATACTAATAAAAAATGAAATAAATAGTCAATTAAATGGTTTTTCTATGTCAAATCAATCAAATTCAACTCAGGTGAAAAATAGTATTGATGCTTCAATAAAACAAAATAATGATTTAATGCGGACATTGTTAAATGGTAATCCATCTGGATCTATGGTTGCTAGCTATGTAAAAATGATGAATACTCTTAAAAATTTTTCATTCTATTTAGATGATGTAAAAAATATAACTTCTTCTTCTTCTTCTTCTTCAAATTTGACAAAAGATTTGAATGCTGCCCAAAAAAAATGGTTAAATAGATAATATGAAAAAAGGATTGTTTATAAATAGTATTTTTAAACCTTTAAAAATATGCGATTACTTGAATATCAGGGAAAGGAGCTTTTTAATCAATTTGGAATAAAAACTCCAATGTCTTTTCTAGCATCAAACATTGGTGATGCGAAAAAAGGTGCCCAATACTTGGACTATCCTTTTGTTTTAAAATCTCAATTAACGGTTGGAGGTAGAGGCAAAGCTGGCGCAATACAGAAATGCAAGGAACCTTCAGAATTTGAATCAAAATTTAATGATCTATTGACTAAAGAAGTAAAAGGTGAATTACCTCGGGGTATCTTGCTTGAAAAGATGGTGGACATTTCAAAGGAACTCTATTTATCAATTTTTTTAAACAGAAGTAAACGATGCTTTACTATAATTGCTTCATCAGAAGGAGGGATAGATATTGAACAGACAGAGAAAAAGGTTATACAAGATCTTTTTGTGGATGGAATTTCTTTAGAATTAGCTATTGATCTAGCTAATAAATTGGATATCCCCGATAATTCTAAAAATAGTTTTGTTGATTTATTCTTAAATCTTTTTAAATTGGTTATTGAAAAAGAAGCAGACCTTGCGGAAATTAATCCTCTTGCAATATTGACCGATGGTTCATTAATTGCATTGGATGCTAAAGTGATCATTGATGATAATTCTCTGTTTAGACATGAAGATTTGAAAACCTATCTATATTTGAGTGAATTGGAGAAACAAGCATCAAAAAATGGTTTTTCATTCGTAGAATTAGATGGTGATATAGCTATTATTGGAAATGGTGCAGGGTTGGTTATGTCTACATTGGATATGGTTTCTGATGCTAACGGTCAAGCAGGATCATTTTTGGATTTCGGAGGAAAAGCAACAAGTGAAACTATTTACAAAGCTCTTCAAGTAATTAGTGAACTGCCAAAAATAAAAGCAATTCTTGTTAATCTTTTTGGTGGAATTGTTAGAACTGACCTTGTAGCTAAAGGAATTATAGATGCCTATCAAAATAATATAATAAACGTCCCTGTATTTGCTAGAATATCTGGTGCAGAATCAGAGAAAGCAAAACAAATGCTCCAAGGCGGTAGGGCAATGCTATTTGATACGGTAGAGGAAGCAATAAATGCAGTAGTTTCAAACGTAAAAATTATTAAACAGTGATAAAATTGATTTCACAATTTGATATATTTAAAATATTAATAGGCTCACCTTCTGATTCTGATTTTGGGAAAAAACCTGTCATTATTCAAGGTATTACCGGAAGCTTTGGTTCAACCCATACAAAATTAATGAAAAGTTACGGAACAAACATTGCTGCAGGTGTGACACCGGGTAAAGGTGGTTCTAAATTTGAAGATATTCCAGTATATAATTCTATGGACGAAGCAGTCCAGTCGACTGGCTCTATTATTTCAGGTATTTTTGTGCCAGCTCCATTCTTTTATGATGCAGCAAAAGAAGCGATTGATAGTGGAATTAAATTAATAGTGGCCATACCCGAACACGTACCAGTTCTGGATTCCATAAAAGTATATGAATATGCAAAAAAACAAGGTGCTAGAATGATTGGACCTAATACCCCGGGGGTTATTGTTCCAAAAGTCATGAAAGTGGGAATTATGCCGGCTCAACCATTTACTGAAGGAAATACGGTGGTATTTTCAAGAAGTGGCACCCTTATGTACGAGGTATCATTCCATTTGTCTAGATCGGGGCATGGTCAACGTTTAGGACTAGGTATAGGGGGGGATCCTATTAATGGTACCAATCTTATTGATTCTTTTGAATTAATAAGGGATCGTGATGATGTTGATTCTGTTGTAGTGGTAGGTGAAATTGGGGGTGATGCCGAAGAACAACTAGCTGAATATATTATAAAAACTAATTTTTCTAAACCGGTTATTGCCTATATAGCTGGTCGATCTGCACCAAAAGAAAAACGTATGGGCCATGCAGGTGCAATTGTATATGGAAATTACGGTTCTGCTGAATCAAAGATTTCTAACTATTCGAAGGCAAATGTTCCCGTAGCAAAAAGTCCAAGGGAGATTCCTTTGTTACTTGAAGAACAATTGAAAAGATGAATTTATGTGAATGAGAATATTAAAACATAATATTCTTTAATATTATTTATTTAATATTTATATAATGATTTTCTAATATGGAAAAGAGATTTTGTATTCATTGTATGCTAAAAACATCACATGAATTCATTGATGAACCTGATGTTATCTATACATATAAAAGAAAACGTTTGTACAAATGCTTAAACTGTGGATATTTGTCAAAAAAAAGAGGACTGCGGCCTTCTTCAGAATCGGTGTATTAAATATAAAAAATTGAATTAGATTTTGTTAATGTTGTTGTTCTTTGGAACTACTGCAGTTACATTAAACATTCCCATCCAGCCTTTGCCTGTGAATTCTGATTGATGTGCATGAAACATATATTGGCCTGGAAATCCAGCTTTAAATTCAAGTATTCCTCTATCCCCTACGGTTTGAGTTACTATGTCGCTTTTATACTCTGGAACGGTTGTTGTTCCTGAGGGTATATAGTTAAACACCATCCCATGCAGATGGAATGAATTGATTAAATCAAAATCAAGCATATTGACCAGATATATTCTATACGGTTCTCCTTGTTTTAGCTGTATTGGATGATCTCTATATGCAAATGCTATGCCATTTACCGTATAAATATCATTTTTCCTATCCGGCTGTCCATTATCAATCAATTTTGTTGGATTATTTTTATCAAGAGGTGGCAATGCAAAGATTTTACCTCCCTCATGTGTATAGTTCATATCATAACCATTCATTAACATTGCCATTTCATGCATTGGTTTTCTTGGAGTTTTTGGATCTATTATCATAATACCATATAAACCTCGATTAACGTGGTCTTCAACCGGATCAACATGACAGTGATACGGATAAACGCCGTACGGTTGAGCTACAAATGTGTAAGTAAAGTTTTTACCTGGTGGTATCATACCGCTGGGTCCCATTGTTCCATCCACTAGACCCGAATGAATCGAATGCATATGAAGTGAATGTGAATGATTGCTATTAGGTGCATTTATTACTGTAATTTTTACCAAATCCCCTTCGGTCATCCTAATGGTGGGTCCGGGCACAGTTCCGTTAAAAGTCCATGCGTTAAATTTATGACCGACATCTGAAATGGGTATTGTATGATTTTCTTCGGTAATCAGTGTAAATTGTCTTGTTGTTGTCTTATTTTTATCATTAATAGTAACATGACCGCAGTTAAAGTATGTCAAGTATTCTGTGATATTTGGCCTTTTGCTTAAATCAGCAGCACAATTTTTGTTTTTATCATACTCCATAACAGTAGATGTATATCCCCTATTATCTCTAATACCATTTTTGTTGTTTTTAGCATTAGATACTTGAGAATAAACTTGATAATTGGAGTAGGTCAAAATATTTAAAAGGATTAATAAACTTGCTATCCATACTCCAAAAATTTTTAATTTTTGGTTCATCATTGGTACTGTAAATTTTACAGTATAAAAACCATTATACTATGATCTACCTGATTTTAAAAACTTATAAATGGTGTAATTGGTATACTTTTTTATAAATTACATTTGATAGTTGGGTATTTTAAATGGAATGTTAAAATAAATTAATTAATTAATTAATTGATGGGTATAATATAGTATTTATGAACAAAAGGTATATGATTTATTTGAATAATAAAAATAAAAAATATTTTCCAGAAAACAGCAAGTATGTATTAACGTACATTAGATCCATTTTATCCGATTTTTCAAATATAGAAGTAAGAGATATTAGAATTTCAAGTTATTTTATTGAAATAGATGTAAGTTTGTACAATTTTGAACAAGAATCGATTCCAAATACAATAATATCAAGATTAAATTCTGTTGGCGCCCTGTTCTTATGTGATTATCTCTCTGAGCCGAAACACAGTTTGTCTACACAAGATGTTATGGATCATGCAATTTTTTTGTTTAATATAGAGCGATTCTGGAAATCTCATGAAGTTCTGGAAGGAATATGGAAAGAGTCGCTAGGGGCAGAAAAACGAATTTTAAATGGTATAATACTAATAGATGCAGCTTTTGTTCATTTTCAAAAAAATGAACCTGATATTTTTGTTTCCATATTAAAACGGTCATTGGATAAATTCCAAGAAAGTGCTGGAATGTTTTATAATTTAAATTTGGATGAAATAAAAAATAATGTAAATAATATTATTAATGAAAAATACTACAATACATTTAAAATTTTAACGTATTGAAATTACATTATATAACTTTAGAGGTGGGGAAGGGATTCGAACCCTTATATATTCGCTATCTGAACTTGTTGTGTTATTCTGCAGGCGAACGCATGGCCGCTCTGCCACCCCACCAGTAACAATCTTAATTTACTTGAAAACTTATATTTCTTTTGTAATTGATAATTTTTTTCTATCTTTGATAATTTTTTGCTGCAAGTACAATGTCTTCAGGTTTTATTGTTTTTCTACCAGCGTGAAATGCTAGATCAACTGCTTGTTTTGCTATATTTTCACCTATACTTTCCAATATTTTTCTAAGTTCATTTGCTGCATCGTCACTAACCCTTTCCGCACCAAATTTTTTAATTATTCTGTATGTGGAGGCTAATGATATTTCAGATTCCGAAGACATTTAATTCCTTTTATTTTCCATATTTAAATAACTTGTCTATTGTAACTAGTAATCGTGTTGTGTTATTGCAGTTTACTATGTTCGATTAATTATTATATTAATAAATTTAAAAATGCATATTGTATTTTGTAGATTCTCATATTCATCTTTCAGATAAAATATATGATGAATATTTGAAATTGATGATTGATATTATATACAATTTAAATATTCAAGTTTATTCAGTTTCAGTGGATTTAGAAAATTCTGCTAAAAATATCAATATCAAAAAAAAATATTTTGAAAATTCTGGATTATTCAAAACATTTGTTGGTATTCATCCTGAATATGCTTCATTGCAACTATTGGAACCTTTTGATAATTTTTTTTTATCAAATAAAGAAAATATCAATGGAATCGGTGAAATTGGTATAGATCCAACATATACTCTTAATAATGATTCTAACACATTTGACACCCAAAAAACTGTATTCAATCATATGTTAGATATAGCCGAAAAAAATGATAAACCTGTTTCAATCCATTCGAGAAGATCTTTGAAGGAGACCTTGGAAATCCTGACATCTTACCGAATAAAAAGGGTCGTTTTTCATTGGTATGATGGTAGCAAAAGTTTTTTACGGAAAATCCATGAACTAGGTTATTACGTTTCTTTCGGTCCTTATTTGCTTTATTCGGAAGATAAAAAGATGTTGTTAAAAGAATCCGACTTATCATTGTTATTGTTGGAAACAGATGGTCCTGTATACTATAAGCGATGTTTTGAAAATGTTATTACTTCTCCAGCTTTCATTATAAGTTTAATTAATTGTGTCTCAATTATACTAAAAAAGAACTTTAACGATATATCCGATATTATTTATAGAAATTCCCTTGTCTTTTTAAATAATAAGTAAATGCGATGTTTTATTAATTTGGATAATAGTATTTTTGATTTGTTGTTGCTTTTTTAGAATAAACGATAAAATACCTATGTTTTTTTCCTTGTAATATGGATAGAGTTAAACGCATGTCTAATGAATTGTTGGAACGTTACCCCGATAAGTTTACAATTGATTTTAATGAAAACAAAGAAGCGACTAAAAAGTATGCAGTGGTTCGTTCTAAAGAATTAAGGAATAAGATAGCTGGTTATATTACATCTGTAGTTAACAGGAATCTTGCTCAACAAAATGCTTCTATGGCTTATTCTGAAGATGTTTTAGAATCTAGAGAGTAAATTTGATAAAAATCAATTTACTTGGCGGTATTAAGAAATTTATTGGCCACTCAAATTTGCAAATGAATGAAGAATCCTCAAGTGTCAAAGGAATTATTTCTTATTTGGAAAATAATTATTATTCAAATAATAAAATAAATGAAAATGATATTATGGTTGCTATAAATGGAATTGAATCTTCGCTTTTGGGTGGATATAATGCAAAAATCTCCTCAGGGGACGTTGTAACTATTTTATCTGTTGTTCATGGTGGTTGAATCAAATTATCGATATAATTATAATTATCTATTTTATGTTTTGAAATATATTTTAATTCGTTTTATTTATTATTTATTATGACTTTTAACGGAACTTTCAAAGTAATCAAGGTATCAAAAGATAGAATTGGTGCCATCGTAGGAAAAAAGGGCTCAGTTAAGTTGGAAATAGAATCAAAATGTAATGTACGTCTTGATATCGATGGAGAATCAGGTGATGTCAGTATTGGATTTAAAAATAATAGTTCATCCTTTGATATTGGAATTTTTAAAGCCTCGGAAATAATAATGGCTATTTCAAAGGGGTTTTCTCCAGAAAAAGCTTATAGTTTGTTAAATGAAGATAATGTTCTTCAGTTTATTGATCTGAGGGAATACTCTGGCAAATCGATAAATTCTCTAGATAGAATTAAATCCAGAATAATTGGTCAGAGTGGAAAAACTAGGCGAAATATCGAAGATTTTACTGGTGTGTATATATCTGTATATGGGCATTTTGTAGGCTTTATTGGAAATTATGAAGAAACCACCCTGGCCGTTGATGCTGTTACTATGCTATGCAAGGGAAGTTCTCATAAATTTGTTTATCATATGCTTGAAGAATATAGGAGAAAGAAAAAACAAGAAAAAATGGATCTTTGGGAAAATAGTAATTTTAGAAAATAGTGCTTAAATAAATTTATGACCAATCTGTTTAATTTCGATTTTTATTTTGATATTTGATTGATTGATTGATTGATTGATTGATTGATTGATTGATTGATTGATTGATTGATTGATTGATTGATTGATTGATTGATTGATTGATTGATT
>JBDUES010000095.1:0-6014 GCA_040297625.1 Candidatus Nitrosocosmicus sp.
AATACACGTGGCTTTAAATCCATACACATAACCAATGGCGTAAAAACAATATCATGTATATATTGAATAATTGCTAAACCATCAATATGATAAGAAGGGATTTTCCATATTTATCATTTTTATGAGGTATATCCTGTAAATAGTATTTATATCCATCGTAAAAATAAAATTCAAAGGGTAGAAAACTACCATCTTTTTTAGATATTCCTGTTATAATTCTTTCAAAAACGCCATTTCCATGTTATACCGTACTACTTCCCATCATCACTGCAGGCTACACCATCTTCCCTACTTTAGGCAAGGGCAAGGGCAAGGGCAATAATGAAAATCGAATTTTGTAACTAACTATCTATTACCATCGTCTTTACGAAATCCATCAGTAGAGATCAATAATATAATAAAAATAGAAAAAAATAGAAAACATTATCTCAATTCCACCATTTCAAAAAGATTCATACCTATTATATTCATCCGATTTCGGGATTTCCCTCTTTTGTGACAATGATTAAAAATTACGTATTGACTTTGTTTTTATCATCTTTTTAAAAATATAATTGACAAATATTGTTAAACTTTCCAATAAGGTAGATAAAAGCCATTGGCCGGTTTACAAGGCCTATAACTATATGAGTATAATTCAGCAACTGAGTTTTAGATAGTACCGATCCTAAAAATGACTTTTGATTTTTGCTGTATAGATTCTCTGGCCATATCAATAAGGATGCTAAATTACGTGCCAACGACAACAACGACAACAACAGCATATCAAAAAGTATGTCGGCATCAGGGGTAGAAAATAATGATAGTTTAATGGAATTTGGATCCTTTACTATACTAAAAGAAATGCTTATTCAAAAAGAAAAAAAAATAATGTTAATATTTACAGGGATTAATCAACTCGAAATCTGTCCTTGTCACTTTTTTTACATATAGAATTATTGATTATTTTTCATAAATAAGAATAATGTGGTGAAAAGATTGAAAACTGCAAAATGATATTTACCTTGACCGTTAAATTGCATCATATATTACCTTAAAGAATAAAGCATAGCAAGCAAATTATATATTTGACATATCTCATATAACCAATTGATAACCTTTCTAATTGTCATTGCAATAGTAGTGGTAGCTTTATTTGCAATAATTATAGAGTATGCTAATACAGTACTATTAGTATCTGCTGCTATTTCTAAGTTGAATTCTCATATAAATATAGCAGCAGTAGCCGCAGTCGATGTAAAAAAACCAATGGTAATTTCTAGCAATAATTATAGCAATACTTCTGAACTGAAATTTGATACAAAATATATGACGCATCGCTCGGCAGAGGCAGAATGGCAGCCACATCAAGGCCAAACTGAAATCTCACGTGAATGGTGGTATTTTACAGCTTTATTACATGATGTATCAGGTAACCGATATCTACTTTTCAATACACTTTTTAAATTCGATGGGAAAGACCTTTCAATTGCAAAGATTGTCCCACAGTTAGGACCTAATACAACGATTATTTTGCCTGCTGTGGAATTGAGCAACTATAATACCGGTTTTCACTATTATAATAGCGATATTGCAATAGTTAATCCCAAAGTCATTTGGAACTCAAAAACCAATACTTTGAGTTACAAGACACCACATTATAGCGATTCATGGAGCTATAATGGCAAGAATATCAATACAGTGTTAAAATCTCAAAATCTATCTTTTTCTTTGAATATGCAGGGAGCCGATCAAGTAATGTGGCCAAAGGATAAAATATATAACAAGCAAGGATTCATTCAGGAAGGTCTTCCTGGAAATGTAAGCTTTTACTATTCACTTCCAAGACTATTTGTCTACGGTAATATCACTTATAGCGATCAATCAGGAACCAATAAGACTATAGACGTTTCTGGACAAGGTTGGGTGGACCGACAATGGGGAAACTTTAAAACCGATGCATGGGAATGGAATTCCTTTCGCTTTGACGATGGTGCAAGGCTTAATCTCTATAACTTTGTAAATCCCTACAAAGGGGGAACCTATCAAAAGCCTGACGGTTCAGTTCATTGGCTAGATAACTTTACCATTAAGCAAAATGGATATGCAAAAGCGCCTAATGGACAATGGGCTGCTTTGGGGTGGAGCTTTGATTTCCCTTTTAATATCGAAGGAAGCAAACATTACACAGTGACGCCACTTAGTAATAACGATTGGGTCTGCATTTCTCCTAACTTTTGTTTCATCGAAGGCGCAGGCCAACTCATCAATGACACTAATGCTAAAAAAGTAGGAACATCTGTATTTGAATCCATGGATATTCGCATGCTAAAGAATGGCCCTTACAATGTTAACCAACATTAAAAGAGAAAAAACATGGCATATCCTTTTTAGAAATATATTTCAATAACTTTTTTTTAATCAAAATTAATAGGATAGATAAAAAGTCATTTAATATATCATAATTAGTTATTTTGAGGTATTTTAAAACAAAAGGTGGCACCCTTGCCAGGGTTGTTATAAGCCCAAATCGATCCAGAGTGAGAATGAATAATACTTTTGGAAATAAATAAACCAAGTCCGGTTCCCTCAAATGATTTAGAAACGAATTTTGTAAATAATCTTGGCAAAATCTCTGGATCTATTCCCTGACCCGAGTCAGATATATTAACGACTAGATAATCAATGTTCTTTATCTTATCTTTTTCCAAGAGTACGTCTATAATTATAGATCCATTTTCAGTAAATTTAAGCGAATTACTTAATAAATTAAACATAACCTGAGTAATTCGGTTTTTATCTGCATAAACAAATACGTCTTTTGGATTATATATTATATGTAAATTATCTAGTTGTTCAGGATTACTGCTAGTTATTTGAACTTTAATATCACTTATAGAAGAGATAATTACGTCTCTGATATTGAATTTTTCCTTATGTAGCTTTAATGATTGACTTTCTATTTTAGTTATATCCAAAATATCTGAAGCCAGTCTCTTTAATCGTTTAGCATTTCTTATTATAGAACTAACTTGTTCCCTATCCACCATAACCTCTTTTTTTCCTGCCTCAAACTGTTTTTCTAAAAATATTGCATCCCCCAATATAGGCATTATTGGAGTTCTCAATTCGTGAGCAGCTATATTTATAAACTCTTTCTGCATTTTATCATGAATACTCAGTTTTTTGTTAGCTAATTCTAATAATTTATTATTTTCTTTTAAAGAATTGTTCGCTTCCTTTAACTCAGTGGTTCTTGAACTCACTGCAGATTCTAACTGTTTATTCCAAGATAATATTAAAAAAGCAATGCCTAAAGCGACTCCACCTATTATTAATACCATCAATGTACTGAAATTTTTTTGGTTATTTATTAAAACACCAACTTCAGTAGCAAGCTGATGAGGAGCACTTACAAACAAAGTCCACAAATATTTGCCTCCAATATAAACTGGCTGATAAGAAATAGTAGTTTTATTCCCACCCTTCAATAAAAGATCATCTGCTCCAGAAGAACCATTTAAGGATCTTTGTAAAATAGAATTATAAGGTCCTTTAATCTCTTTTGGTATTAAAGATTGAAATTTCGTGTCCAAATAATTATTACCTATTAGAACAGGATTTCGAGAGTATATTATTACACCATTTTTATCCATCAATCCTACATTGCTGGCAACTTGAGGTGTTAGTTCACTTTGTAAAAAATTCCCCAATTTATGAATTTTTATAGAAGAAACAATTACACCTTTAAAAATACTTTTAGAAGAATTATTTGATTTTTCTATAATAGGAAACGAGATATACAATCGAGGAATTTTATCAATAGATTCTATCGCACTACTATAATATTTAGACTTGGTCTCTTTTGGAATGACAAAGTATTCCCTATTACTTAAATCAATAGAACCATAGGAATGAATTAGGCTTGAACTAACATTGCTTATGGAGACAATTCTTCCTTTTTCATCAATCCAGTAATAACCTTCGGTTAAGTTTTTGGTTGAATCCTGAACTCGATCAATAAGCACTTTAGTTCCCTCTATATTACTATAATTTACCACATTAGATAAAATTTCCAGATTAGTTGATATCGGATCAATTACATGAAGGAGAGTTCTTGAGAGTCCATCAGTTTCAATAATTGCATTAGATTTAATATCGGTAGAAGCAACACCTGCAATTTGATCTGCAGTAAGCCCGGAATAATGGTATGAAAGAAATGATAAAGATATCCCAATTCCAATTACTAGAATTAATAAAAAAATGTTATTTTTAGATAATACTATGCCAATCATTTATAATTTATATAATAACAATACAATTTGACTAAATTAATTTCAGCATATTTAGATAATACAATTTAATATAAAACACATATCTTACAATGATAGCATGGATTTGATTTTGAATATCAAATCATCCATATCTATTGGTTTAATAATGAAATCTTTAACCTCTATAGACGGAAGAACTTTGATAAATTCGTCTTTATTTATTTCAAATGCAGTAATAAAAGCAATTTTTGTATTTGGACTCGTTTCCTTAATATTCCTATATAGTTCAAATCCATTCATTCTAGGCATCCTTATATCTGTAATAATTACATCATAATATCCTAGTTCATGAGTTTTAAAAGCAGTTAAAGCTTCAATACCGCTAGAAAAAGCTTCTACCTGAAATTCATTAGTAATTTCTAAATCTCTTTTGATTATTCTAAGAATATCCTTTTCATCGTCAACGACCATGATTCTAGCTAATTTATTATTTTTAAAATAATTATTAATTTCTACTTCGGTTGTCATAAATATTCTTTTTACACTAGTAATTAATTAAACAAAATATATTAATTAGCATTTCTATATAAAGCATAATTTATTTTTATACGATATTACTTTACAGAAAAAAATCCATATTTATATTATCTATAAATTCATACAGAGATTAAAATTATAGATGATTAAAATATAATTAACATAAAAATATGCAATACTGTAATAATAAAAACTATAGAAAATGTCATTCTTATTAAGAGAATTAAAAGAAGATGATTTTTCAAATGGGTTTTTTGAAACATTATCTAATCTTTCCAAAGTAGGGAAGATTAGCAATGAAACAGAACTATCTAAAGAAATTTTAAAAAGAATTAATAAAGATAAAAATTATAGAATAGTTATAGCTGAAGATGAGAATAATCATCAAGTAGTAGGTACTGCCACGCTATTGATAGAACAAAAATTTATTCACAATGGTGGAAAAGCAGGGCATATTGAAGATGTAGTTACACGAAAAGGATATGAAGGCAAAGGCATTGGAAAAGAAATAATGAAAGAATTAATTAAAATAGCAAAAGAAAATGGATGTTATAAAATAATTCTCGATTGTGATGAAAAAGTTATAAATTTTTATGAAAAAATCGGTTTTAAAAAACACTCAATAATGATGAGAATAAATACATAATGCCAAATATGGCGTAAACATTTTATATCAATAAAATAAAAATAAATTGATGGAGAAGGAAAGCGAAATTTATAATTTAAAAAACAGGCCTCTTGAAAGGATATTTCAAAATAATATTGCAAGAATATTAGATTTTTTTATTATTAATCAAAATTTTAATTTTTCAACTATAGAAATAAGTGAAATAAGTGATGTTCCCCTCAGAACAGTTCAAAGGACCATTCCCCAGTTAGTTGAAAAAGAAATTATAAAGGAAGTTAAATTAAATAAAAAAAATAAAACTTATGTACTAAATAAATATTCTGAATTAGTAGAAATTTTGAACAAATATTCAATTGTTACAATGAACTCATTTATAAAAGATGCAATGATTGAAGAAAAAAATAAGAATATCATAAAACTTAACAATATAGTAGATGATTATACATAATAAACAATTAAATAATAAAATAATCATGACAATTAAAAAAATCAAAATCTCAAAAACAGATCCGATCAAACTCCATCATTATAAACTAAAGTCAAAAACCAATAATATTAGGTATAATCACATTACATTAATTATTATATAAAATCCA
>JBDUES010000096.1:0-10371 GCA_040297625.1 Candidatus Nitrosocosmicus sp.
TCATCGCCAACTTCATGAACCTCTCCTAAATCTGCATCATCAAGTCCTCTTGCTTCTTTTTTTATAACGTCATCCCAATTTATATTAGAATCGATACGGTCCATATTAGAAATATTATTGTTGTCTATATTACTTTTATTATATTTTGTATATATCATAATTTTATTCCCAGATAATGTAATATCATAAGCATTATCTGAGGTTGAACTTCAATTGCTCATACTTTTCAGGATGCTGTTTGTAACTCCTGGGTTAATTTCATCAGTTCTGAATCTAATCCAGATGAGAATTCTTGTGGAGCATCTGCTAGACTAGGTATTTCTACTCCTTCCGGAAATCCTTCAATTACTTCTAATGTCACTCCGTCATCAAATGGAGAGTCTCCTTTAAAGATTGTATCAAGTAAAGATGTTTCACCTTTGTTAGTAAATGTCCACATTTGATTATGCAAATTCTTTCTTTCTAAATCCTTTACTTCTGGCATTTTAGAAGTATCAAATTTAGGGACAGGCAATGATTTACCCCAATTTACACCCAAAGTTTCAAGTGCCTTTGCAAATACTTTTTCATGTACCAAATCCCTTACAATTAAATAGGATAATGTTGATCTCTATGCTTTGTCGTTGCTCATCTGATATAACCTACACTTTTGTAATCTTCCAGTGCATTCTAGCATAAGGTTGTATGTCATATTCAAAACCAGATTTCCAATATCATAAACATAAGTAGCGGACCAAGGGTTTCCTGCAGCATCTACCGGTCGAGCACTTTGACCTGCAACTAAAAAGTGATGTATATTAGGTGAATCAAGTGCGACAGATAAAGGCAATTCATTTGGTTCATTCGAATTTTTAGAAGCACCATCCAATAAGATATTAATGGTATTCGTAATCTGTTCAACATGTGCCATTTCCTCAGTAGATACACTTCTCAATAAATCTTGATATGGTTTTGCATCACCTCTAAAAGTAATATTTTGAAAAAAGTATTGCATCATAGTACGCATTTCACCAAATTGGCCACCAAGTCCTTCCTGTAATGCTTGAGCTGCTTTTGGATTGGGTTTGTCTGCTGGTGGTATTAGATGGGGAATTCGTTTTACGGATAAAAACATGTAATTATAATTGCAGATCAAAATTTAAATCGTTCATAGATTTATATGATGAAACTTACGTAAAGTTAGACAAGTAAAAAGTTTTTGAAATCTTTGTGCCAAAAAAAAAATTTTAATGGCAAATGTTTTTTACCACTGCAAAAGCATTTAATGGAAATATAATCACCATAATAATTACAAAGTAGATTTATTCGTTTATGCAATAATTGAGACTTTTCCATATTTTTATTTGTATAATTTCCATAACAGGTGATCCCATACTTGATACATATTTAGGCTTTAATTTTGCTTTTACATAGATGATAATTCTATCCTTTTGGAGATCTTCTATTGCATTCTTATACCTATTTTCCAGGCTTTCCATTATAACATTCATTAAGGATGAGTTCTATAAAGTCAAAGATCAAAGATCAAAGATCACAGATTCGCATCAAACCTGTATTTAGAGCAATCTTGTCTTTCAAGCGGATCATTTCAAGCATAAATTCGTTATATGGACTTTTAATCAAGATAGGCTAAAACACAGAGCACATCATCGGATTCTATAATTAATTTTAAAATAACTACATTTATATTAAAACTATTCCTTTAATCCTACTCATGTAATTTGAATACCGACACAATAGATTATCTACTAGAAAAATAACTTAATATTAATGATACTTAGGAGTAGTATCAAAAGACTAATAATCTAGTTATGTTATTATATATTATGGACAATATTATTGCATCTATAAAGAATTTTTATTATAAATACATACTAAGAAAAAGAAGTTTTAGTGAAAGGGAGGTTTTAAAAAAGTAATGAATATTGCTCAAACCGAAAATCCATTTGTAATTGAAGCAAAGACATGTGGTTGTAAAAATAAGAAAAATATTACATATTCGTTTATAGAATCAAGTCACAGTCTGTGTATTGATAGAAGAGAGATAATATTAGCACAAATACAAGCATGTGAGAGGCTATTAAAATTTATAAAAGACAAAATAGAATTAGCGGCTATTGAAAAAGAGATATCCGAGTTAAAATTAGCTCAGGACTTAACTTCCTACTGACGTTAATCAAATCTGAAATAGATAAAAAATTCTCAATTAATGGTAATTTTATTCAACAACCAAATTATCTATTCTAGATTTTAATTTAAGTTGTATAACTCTTCGATTATCCGCAAGCAAGTACAGGCTTGGTCCATCCTTCGTAACTGCAATAATTTTAAATGCCCCCATCGTTCTATCAACAAATAAATCATAAACCATGTTACAAGTCAATACCTCAAAAAATGTAAGATTCTTCCCGGTTTCTGGATGTTTGAGATCAAGTGATACATCATCGTTTTCATACTCGTAATAATAATCAGGATTTTTAAAGAAATAATTTATTTGGGGCATCAAACTAATTCTCTTCTTTTTAATTATTAAAAAGAGTGATAAAAACTACAATTAATTTTATTACACATTATTTTATTTTACTTTATTATTCTCTAATAAGACTATATAATTTCATCAAACTGTTTTTTCTGTAACAATTTTTTTGGTAGATCAAAATATGATCCATCCTGATAAAAAAAAGAGGGGGAGGGGGTGATATTTCATACCAAATTCCTATCCAAATGCGGAATTAACTTGATTATATTTTTGATGTTTTGTATTTGTTCGTTCATGAATATGTCCAAATGCGAATAAGGCATTTTCAAATTTGATAGAGACTAGAGCCCTTCAAATATCCCCTAATAATTATGTTTTCAGTCAGATTAAACGCATTTATCAAAGTTGTATTATTTTAAAAAACGATAACTAATTTAGACAAAATATTGTAGATCTATATTTTATTATCTTTGTATCATATATTAACAATAAAGGCTGTTTGTAAAAAAATAATGATATTAGAAAAAAATAAACTATCAATTAAATTTATTTAAATTAAAATCATGTATAGTCATGGAACTAAGGATTTGAATTTAGTTGAAAAAGTACAAACTCGAGTATCTCATACATTAGAAAACAATGGACTTTTGATTGATTTAAGTATCGAGCATTGTAAAAGATATTTACAGAGAAAAATAAATTCTAAGACTCAGGTTGTCGTAATGTATGTAGATATTAATGGTTCAACAAAAATGTCTCGTGATTTACCATCGTCGGATTTATCATTGATTATACAAATTTTTTCTCAAGAAATTAGTTTATCGATAACTAACTTTGGAGGATATATTTTAAAATTTGTAGGCGATGCGGTTATAGGTCTTTTTCCATCAGAACATAACCCCAGAAAAGCCTTGGATAACTCTTTTGCTTGTGCAATTAATGTCTTGGATATTATTAAGAATGGGATAAATCCCATTTTCAAAAAACATTCTCTACCGCAGATTAATGTAAAGATTGGTATTGAACATGGTGATGCAATAATTTTGCTTTATGGAAAAAATATCGAATTTGCTCATATTGATTTGATAGGATTCAGTATTAGCATAGCTTCTAAAATTACATCTTTAGCATCTCCTAATGAAATAATCGTCGGAGAAAATGCGTATAATCAGCTTGGAGATGATCAAAAGAAATTTTTTTCTGATCTTACTTCAGAAAAGGGATCAAAATGGGATAGTATAATGAAGTATAATAATGACCTCAAATATAGAATTTTTAAATATTCAAAAAGGTAATATTTTACCCTTTATTTCTTTACAAATATTTTTATAGCCTGTGGTGGACAAACGTTTTCACACGCTAAACAAAATATGCAATCTTTCTCTCGTATCATAAAGGGTTTTTTTTCAGATGAAGGATGACCTGGAGTATCAAGCCATTCATACACATTTACAGGACATGCATCAATGCATGCCCCATCTGCAATACATATATCAAAATCTACACAAACATCAGTACCCCATACACCTATTTGCCCTGGTGCGTCGTATGGACCCCATACTTGTATTCCTTGGAACTTTCCAACAGGTTGTCTCTTTGATTTAAATCCAATATCAATTGGCCCCTCGGCTGTAGGATGATCTGTACCTGAACCTGTTAAGGAAATTGTGGTTTCACCGGATCCTCCTTTTGCCCCTCCTCCTACTGATGCCGTTACTGCTTCTGGAGCTAATTGAGATATTGATTGAGCAGGTGTGTTTGGAATTGCTGATGGAACATTTGCAATTTTTTTCTCTTCAGGAGATCTATTAGATGCAGTGATAGTGGGTGGAGATGATAGCTCTGAAACAGGTGTTTGTTTATCGATATTTTTCATTTTCTTGATGGCATTTGCAAGAGGCGTTATTTCGTCTAATTTTTTTATGGCATCTTCTTTAGTAAGTTTTTGAATTTTTTGGTAGTAAACAAGTAATTTTTGTCCTATCTTTGTGCTTTGAATGATAGTATCAATAATAATTTTAGCAAAATGATCAGCTTTAAATCTATACTCTTTAACCCAATAAAAATCACCAAAAAACTCCAAAGGTTTTATCTGATAAATTAAATCGATAACTTCACCCGTAACTATTTCAACAGTTATATCCAAATTAGCAATTTGTTCTTTATTTGTATAAATATCAAACCCTTTTTCAGTCCATTTATAAGTAACAAAAATTCTATCTGCAAAAGTATCTAGAACAAAACCAGAGTTTTTCAAATCATTCATAACACTATTAAATTCGGATTGTCCTATGATGTCTACAGGAAGTCTAAAGATTCCTAGTTTGGAGCCATGTGTAGGGTATATACCTCTTTTTGCGACCTCAGAAAGCATTACCCAGACTTTATCAGAAAGCAATAGAGACATTAATAACTTTATTTTCGACTGCAGGATATTAAAATGTATTTATATATCATTTGATATTCTTTAGAATTGTTATTATATTTACAGATGCAGATACTGCTATATTGCTTATATATATTATTAATATTAGTATTAGTTGCGATTTTCATAAAAAAAGAAAATAACCAAGTCCATTTTAATTGCTATTAATAAATACCTCATTTTAATATATTTTAGAGAACTTTTTTTAAATAGAAATTGTATTCATATTAAGAAATAAGAGTGCAATTTCAATGATAATTAAACCATCTTTTGTAAATTATAGGCTATTCGCTCTTTACAATAATGGAGGATATCGACCATCTCAACAAGATTAGGCCGATTAACCGATCTGCAAGAAATACATTTTCACTTCTATAGAAAATTATCTGGTTACAACCACCAATATTTCATCATACTATTAAGTTACAACCTATAAACTAGTAAGGTTAAAAATATCTCTATGTTAATATTAATCCGCTCCTACTTAACATCATCTTTTCATCTTTGTAAAAATTAATCACTAGGGCACGTTATTTCTCGAATTTCAAGATAACGTTTTTCCATTATTTGTGCATTGTGTTCTATTTCATCTAGTGAAAATTTATTTTTTGGATAAAACCATCTAATATTCATTTTATGACCCCTACCATCCATATCATAAATCATTCCTTTTTCTGACAAAACATTTTTTTCGTGGTCATTTGTTTTCTCTTTAACTTCCAAACCGCGTTTCGTTTTATCCTCCAGAATCCAATTTTCAGAGTCTTTATAAATAAAATAGAATTTTCCCTTTTTGATCAAAGTTAAAGATGAAGAAGAATGTTGTGATTCTGCTGTGCTCATTCAGGAAATCACTTATTTTTCTATTGGATTTCCAATCATATTGCCCCACTCAGTCCAAGAACCATCATAATTTTGAACAGATGGATACCCTAAAAGATATTTTAATACAAACCATGAATGAGAGGAACGCTCACCGATTCTACAATAACATATTATATCTTTATCAGGAGTAATACCATGATTTCTGTATAGGGATTCCAATTCTTCAACAGTCTTAAAAGTACCATCTTCATTGATTGCCTGAATCCATGGAATATTTTTTGCTCCGGGAATATGTCCACCTCTCTGAGCATGCTCCATAGGATATTCAGGTGGTGCAGTAATTTCACCACTAAATTCCTTTTGAGAACGAACATCTACCAATCCAACTTCAACTTTCTTGAAAGAACGTTTAACGTCATCTAAATAAGCTCTTAATCCTTCATCGGGAGCTGATGCGACATACTTTGTTGGTGTAGGTTGTGGCTCCTCCTTAGTATATTTACGGTTTTCATTTTCCCACTTTTTTCTGCCACCATTCATTATCCTAATTTTTCTATGACCAAAATATTTGAAAACCCAAAAAGCAAATGCTGCAAACCAATTATTAAAATCGCCATATAATATTAGTTCTGTTTCAGGCAGTACGCCTATGCGTGACATCAAATTTTCAAATTGAACTTTATTTATTATGTCTCGTGTTGACAAGTCATTAATATCCTTTTTCCACCATACCACATATGCGCCTGGAATATGACCCTCATTGTAAGCATTTTCAACATCATAATCAACTTCAAGTATTTTTATGTCGGGATTTTCAAGATTATTAAATACCCATTCTGTTTCACAAAGAACATCCTGATTAGCGTATTGCTTTGTCATACGTATCTACTATTCCAAGTAGATAATATATTTACCATCTTTAATCGACCTGTGGAGAATTATCAATATAAACAATAAAATATAACAATATGACATGTTTGACTTAGTTATTTAAAAGGGCCGGTAGTTTAGTCTGGTAGAATACCTGCCTTGCATGCAAATTTGCAGAGGACACGTAGGTGGTCGTGGGTTCGAATCCCACCCGGTCCATATCTATAATGGTGCTAAAATACGGTCCTGTGGATAATGATATAACCTATATGACGGCGAATATGAATGGCGATGATTTGATGGAATTGGATCCTTTCTTATTATTTACAAGCGCAATACGTTCAAACCAAACAAAGGAAAAATATCAAAGACGGCTCGACATCTTTTTTGATTTTATTGTATTGCCAAAGGCCAATTTAAATGAAAGATGTATGATTTTTATAAAAAACAGTAAAGAGAATTCCGCCTATCCATTAAACAGTGTTTTTCGATTTATAATGCATCAAAAAGAAAGACTACGAAAAAAGGAAATAGTTGTATCTACAATTCACAATTACTTAAAACCGATTAAACTTCTCTGCGAGATGAATGATATACACGTAAAGTGGAAAAAGATAACTGTTGGACTTCCAAAGGAAAGAAGATATGCAGAAGATAGAGCCCCTACAATAGAGGAAATTCAAAAGCTAATAGAATATCCAGATAGAAGAATAAAGGCAATAATCTTGACTATGGTTTCATCAGGAATTCGATTGGGAGCATGGGAAGACTTGAAATGGAAACACATTAAATCTATTGAGGGTGATAAAAAAATTGTTGCTGCAAAGATTACAGTTTATGCAGGGAGTGATGAAGAGTACTATTCTTTTATTACCCCAGAAGCCTTTTTTGCAATAAAGGAATGGATTGATTTTCGGCAAAGCAGCGGTGAAAAAATAACCGATGAAAGTTGGCTTATGAGAAACCTTTGGGATGTTACGACTCCGTCTGGAGGACCACGAGGTCTTATAACAATTCCAAAAATGCTCAAACATACTGGAGTCAAAAGTTTAGTTGAAAGAGCTTTACGCGCCCAAGGAATTAGGACAAAGTTAGAGGAGGGTAAAAAAAGATATCCCTTTCCAACAGATCATGGGTTTCGTAAATTCTTTAAAACAAGATGTGAAATAGCAGGAATCAAGTCAATAAATATCGAAAATCTTTTGAATCATTCTATAGGAGTATCTGATTCGTACTATAGACCAACAGAAAATGAAATTTTAGACGATTATTTGAAAGCTGTTAAAAATTTAACAATTAATAAAAATGATAATGCAATACTGGAAAAAGAGATTAATACTCTTCGAGAAAAAAATGAAAAAAATGAATCTGTTATTAGAGGAAAATTACAAGAGGGTAAAGAAGAGATCAAATCTTTTGAACAAAAGTACGAACGTGATATGGAGTCATTTAAGGAGAAAATGGAAAGTATGGTTCAACAAATCTTCCTAAAGGTCAATGTTGAAAAATTAGGTCTCGGGAAATAATTCATTATATAAAGTCAATACTTTATAATCTTCATTATTTTTATCCATGCCAGTTGAATTTAATTCTTCAATATTACTATATAACACATCTATCTCAATTTCCACATGTTCACGTTTTAATCCAGACAAAGATTTTAAGCAATTCATTAAATTTTTTATTTCTTTTGAAATATGTTCATTGAATAGAAGATCTTCTTCTCTTGCATGATTAATTGTTTCTACGAAATTATATGTATAATTTTCATACATTTTATTTATTTTATATTTACTTTTTTCCTCCTCATCATTGGATTTCTCCTCATTTGAATTAGGCTTATTCCTGTAAGGCGGATTTGCAATAATATCCATTTTGAGAAAGATATATTGCATAATTTTATCTCCAACTATTTTTTTTATTAATTCTTTTGCAATTGTATTTGGATTGAACTTTATTATAAAATATCCATATCTGTAAGAAACTACTTCTATGGCAGAACTTAAAATATATATTTTAAACTCATGTAATCCAGTTACTAAAAAAGAATAGTATTTTATATCGTTTTCATTCCATCCTTCCCTCTGGAGTTTTTTTTTATCCTCTGCCTTGAGACTCACACCTTGTAAATTATTAAAATATTTGCCAATTTTATTATCCACTTTATTTAAAAAAATATTGAAATGTTTCTCAAACTCATCTAACTGTTTTAAAAAAAATGCAAAACTATGTCCAAAATCACTAAGTTCGATAATATGAGATTGAGAATGAAAATTTTTATCTTTTATTTTTTTATTATTTTTTTCACTTATAAGGCCTGCCTTTTTTAAATCTTCTTTTATATCCATAGTTTCGTTATTTTTCTTTAAACCGGTTTTTTCATATAATTTATTTACAGTAGATTTACCATCTAAAAGTGACCTTAAGATCTGATTATATTTTGGAACCAGTTTATCTCCCATCATTATTTTTAAAATTCCTGTTACCTATAAATAACTAATGCATATTTATCTTGATGCCAACAAGTATCAATTCATTTAGTGATTTTAATCACGAAAGAGTAGAAGGAAATTGCTTTAAGAGGTTTTTTAAATACCATCTTAAACTAAAGAGTAGTAATAAAGAAATAAAATTAAAAGCAAATAGAAAGATAAATCTATTTTGCATTGAATTTTTAAATAGACCTGTTGACAAAGTTTTGCCGACCAGAATCAACAGATCTATGGAAGTTCATTGATGTCCAATAGGTGTATCTTATATGAACTCTAATAACGATTCCAAAATACAAGGATTTAAGATATGCGCTGGAAGAAACTGTGACAATATTGCAATGCATTTGCTTACTATAGTTTTGATAAAGCAATCAGGGTGGTTTTGTGAGAGATGTAAACAGAATTTGCAAGAGGATGGTCTTGTAGAACCCGATCCGGAAGAAGGTGTAGTAATGAGAGGTGAAAGCAATATTGGATAATGTTAACGATAATCACGATGAACATATTTCTTTCCTATTTGAAGATGCAAGAAACAAACTTCGCATGGTAGTTGCAAATTCAGATCAACAAAAAAAGAAAATTGTTGCGGAGTTGGCAAAAAACCTTGAGGGCAAGATTCGAACAGACACAATATCTATGGAGATTGTTAATCAATTGCGTGGTCAAGTATCTGAGCGTTTCATACATGAATGTCTGGATGAAAAATACAAACAAAAAGTTCGGGTAGAGAATGCAAGGAAACAACAGAAGCAACGACAAGAAGAACGCAAGGTCATTGATAAGTTAGCGGCGGTAACACCGCTAAATCAAGAAGAAGAGGAAGCAGAGAAGAAAGAGGTTGTCATGCTTGTTGACGGTAGCACACCAATTCAAAGAGATGAGAATGAATCACCATCTCCAACTACAAATACTTCTTCTAATATAAAAGACAGAACTTTTGATGAAATACCATATCAATCTCAACAAGAACAAGAACAAGAATATCAATTAGAAAAGCAAAATGACCACCATGACGTAAAAGAGGCCTCCAGTTGCAAGGAGATAGACGATGAAGATCATGAAACAAAAGAGATTCCTGAAAAATCAAGTCAATCCATTACTGTAGACAAGTTGGTGGAATCGTCTGCATCTACATATGACAACGATGTAGATACATCTAGCAATATTTTGCATTTTGAATTTCCAATGTTGTTTAGAAATATACGCAATTACATGTATCCATTATATTCAAAGATCGGAGATTATGGAAAAGTATGGTTCAACGGCAAAATTGATAAGAA
>JBDUES010000097.1:0-6609 GCA_040297625.1 Candidatus Nitrosocosmicus sp.
AACCGTGTTTTCTGCTATAAAAAGAATGTTTGGCGAATATGTTTATTCGGTTAGACTGAAAAACATGATACAGGAAATGATGTTGAAAGCCTCATTGTATAACAAGATGATATCTATTTAGACAAAACAGATAGTAAAATCAGAGATTTTAATAATCATGCAACAAACCAGTGATGATTTACAAAAAGATTAAGCCAATTAATTATATGCTTTAATTTACATTTCTTTCTTCTACAAGGAAAATAGTCATCGAAATTCTCGGTCCAATCTTTGATATTAAATAGTCCTTTCTATGATACTTTTTTTTAAAAGACGAATGGATATGATGGTCGACATTCAAGAATCTATATGCTTGAGGATACCAAGTACTGCCATCTTTGATTGTTGTAACTGGATGTTTAATTACCGTAGATTTTGATAAAATTAGCGATAAATTTCTCTGCTGTAAACATATTCCGTCGTTCCTTTGATATAATGGTTCCAACAATTTCCTTACTTTCAAACTCAATAGCCACCCAAAACCAAATGTATTCAGAACCAACTTTTATTAAAGTCTCATCTTTTTGTATACAAGAATATTCCGAAATTTTCTTTTTCTTTGACGAAACTTTTTGATGAATGGACTTTTGAATACAGTTCCATATAGAAACATGGTTTCGTTTGATAAAGTATGAAGACAATATTTGTGATGCCCTTCTTAATGATAATCCAGAAAAATAAAAATACAAACCGTAGTATACGTACTGTGAAGGCGTTCTACTTTTGGTATTCACAAAAGAGATAGAAGAACATATTCAAGCTATATGATTTCCTTAAGTGAACAGATCCTTCAAACGCATTTATTACATATTTCTTCTATTTATCGGCTATAATGCAACAGAAAAAACTGATTGATAGTATTAAGGAAAAAATTTCCAGAATAAAAAATAGAAATGATGTTACATTATTGGATTTTATGCCAAAATAATATATTCAAAATATTTGCTATTATCTTTTGCTTTGACCTTTACGGGTTTTTATGGCATGGCAGAGGCAGTACAAGTTGCATAAATGAATTTCCATCTATTTGTGTTTCCTTCTGTTCTTCAGATAATCAATAAAAAATGTCGAAAACGTTCCCACTGCACCACCGGCGAGAATCACTATTGGGGTTCCGTAGACGACCCAAAAGGCCATAAATGTCTCATTAACAGTTAGTGATGGTATTACATCTATTGTTAAATTTGCCGGACCAGTTATATAGCCAATCGTTGGGTATTTTTTGGATACTTGAAACTCTGGATCTACAAATCCAGTTACTGTGTCATTAAACTTAGGCGATTTCGATGATGCTGTTTGTATTAACATTGAAGCCACAAATGGTACAGTATATACGCCTACTGGTGATTGTGGAGAAAACTCTACCTTAAATAATGGAGGTTGAATTTTTTGGGTAGATACACTTAAGCCCTCGGAACTGAAATAGGTGCCATTATCGAAAGCTATACTAGTAACATTATTAGAAAAGGGCGTTTCTATCTCAGCCGAAATTAGGTGCTTTTCTCCTTGTCTTATTACAATATCCTTTGGATGTGTTAATACGGCTATGGTAGGCGGAGGAATAGCAACCCAGCTTGTAAAATCTCTGACTTCATTTGATTTGAAGGATTCTGCTGTATAAAAAGATAAGCCGTAATGGCTAGGAGAATGTATAGAATTTAGATCTAATCGTAGTTTAACATATCCTGGCCCTATTGTAGAACCACCAAAAGATTCTGTATGGTTTATCTTAGATTCTATAAGCTCAGAAGCTCCCGTTGATGATAATTGGTAAAGATATTCACTCCATTTTCCATTAACTGCTTCAATATAAAAGTTGTAATTGGCTCCGTTATATCCTGAATTTTGAGGCATGCTAACAATGGCAATAAGCATACCATACCTAATCTTTTTGAGAGGTTCACTATATATAGAAGCATTTTTCGAATTTGATGCTAGCCAAAGTGTAGTTTCTAGAGTTTTTCCGTCACTAGAATAATCTACTCCCAGTATGTTTGCATAGTCAGACCTTAAATGATTACTGTCATTACCAGAAGTTTGAACCCAATCATTTCTATGTTTACTGATTTCTTTATCAGGAATTAAAACTTGATCAAACGCAGGCGATGCAGCAAAAGCCTTATGAAAAAGCGAATAGGAGATTAATAGTAATAATAGTAATAATAACACAAAAATAATATCAACCGAAGCAAATGCTAAGAATAAGTATTTTGTGACTGCAAATCCGTAAATGTAAACCTTTACATACCAAATCATTTCATACATAGATAAGGTTTTTGTCAATCTTTTAATTGCACCCGTATATTTTGATGTACGAGGTCTACACAAAAATGTCCTTATTGTCTTATTTTTAGTTTAATTGGATGAGTTGCAGATCAACATCTTGAGCCAAATGTCATGTTTGTTGTTTTCCATAGATCTCGCATAACCTAGATCTCCCAATATTTTCTCCCCACAAGAAGATCGACATTGCATCCACTTTTTTAAGGCGCGATATGCCTCCGAGGTAATGAAAGAATAGTATTGTTCAGGATCACCTGCATAAACAATAACTTTTGCTGCTATTAAGATCCCATCTTTATTCCTAATTGGAATAATATGTTTCCATCTAAGATAATCCCATGCAGCTATTCTTATGCCGGAAGAAACCATGAGTAAAACAATTGGCTTTATTCTAATATTGGGATATTTTAGTAATTGATGAATTTCTTCAAGAGTAGGCGCCCGGTCATCCGAAGCATGCTTTCCTTTTGGAATTCCTCTTGATATGATTTCCAGTTGACAAGAATATCATTAACTTCACAAAAAAGTTTAACAGGTTTGTAATAATTGGAAATGGTGGAAGCAGATATCTCCCTATTTAATACTTGTTCTTTTTGAAATACGATAAAGTTCATAAGAGAATTTTGAAGTCATTGTGGATTTTGTTTTGACTCATTATAGAAGTTGATTAATCTTTCTTCTAACTCAGTCCCTGATATTTTGATATAATCAAGAAATGTTTTTAACCTATCAGGGTACCTTTTTTTGGTTTCCGGAGATTTATTAGGATATGCGGCAAAAATGACATATAACTATTCACATTTTATATTTCAAAATAATCTGTGTTCCTCTTAATGATTTTACAAATCATGTTCTAAGGCATCTATGACCATCAAATACTTTATAATAATATTTTCAGACGGTGTTTGCTAACAAACCGATTTGATTATGTTTACAAATTACAAAACACCTTTTTACTGAATAAATTTTTCTTTCATCCAATCTCTTTCTTCCAAGTATTCAATAAGTCTGAGCATTTCTTGAATTCTTACTTCACCTCCAGATTGGTTTTTGCATAATTGATAATGTTTTAGCAACAGTTGGTCTTCTTCCGTCGATAGTTTATTATTATTGTCAATCAGATCAAAGAATTTATCTTCTTTGCCTGTATGATCTTCAATAAATACTGCATATGATTTAAGAAATCTAGCTACTGGTTCATAGATTGATATATTTTTCTTTTGATTTTTGTTTATTATTACAACATTACCTTTTTCATCTTTTCTTATGTTTTCTTTCAATTCCTTTAGTTCTCTTCTTAACATCATTGCTATTCTCCTTCCTAGTTCATGCTCTATCAAAAATTTTCGTATATCTTCTGCAAAACCATTTTTATCTTTGGTTTCAGGAAAGTATGCTTTTTCCTCCTTTCCATGATGAAAATGATCTATAAATTCTTCTATTATTACAGACATAATTTCTAGGTCTTCTATTGGAACATGATGATTTGAATATAACAGATTAGAGCATCTTCTAGCAATATCTTTGACCCTTCTTATTGTAATATGATCATTTTTAAGGTTCTGCGTTGGATTCAAAATTTTATCGTCCAATAACGAAATCGATTAATTGTTTTAAATAAATCTTGAGTTTTACCATATGGATTTAAAATACTATGGAGATAGAATAGAATTCAGAAATCGATATGATTTAATCTAGCTATATAAATAATTTATATAGTTAATTTTTATTTAAAAATTAATGAATATAGAATGCCTCATATTATAATTGAAGGTAAGAAAATTAACTTTGAATCAATATACATTAATTTTAATAAAACAATAGAACGTAATGATAATTATATTATAAAATTTGAAGATGCATTAATAAATCAATCAAAAGACTCGATCTTAATAAAGACAACGGTTATTGAAAATAATAACAATCAAGAATATTATATCCAATTGATGAAAAAAGAAAATCAAGTAACAGTAAGACTGGATCCAATAGCGGATCCATTAAACAAAAGTAATAGCGTAAAAAAATCTATAGCAAAGGTTGCTAGAATGGTTTTCTCAATTCATAAAGACTCTGATGATCTATCAATTACTAAAACTAATTTGCAAGACTTTCTAATAAAGTAGAGAATTATTAAATTAAATTCATTAAAATGTATATGTAAATAGAATACAATAATGATAAATCCTATAGAGTATATCCTTAAATAAAATGCAATTCTTATTTACTTACATTCAAGTAAAATAAATATTTAGTTCAACTTATAGTGCATAAATTAAAAAAAATAAGAGGAATGAACCAAAGTATGAAAACTCATTGAAAAAATTTGAGCATAGTCAGATATGTCTAGATTTAAAAAACATCAAACCTAAAATACAGTATAAATTACAAGAGTCCGGATTATTAGATCAAAGTACTCGAAATTAACTTATCTATCAAGACTGCTACTACAATCAGTATAGAAAAGATTATCGAAGCAAACATCAAAGGATTTTCTTATGATGTTAAAACTACTAGATCTGAATATGATGCATTATGCGAAATATGTGGTATAGCTCTTTGTGTTGATCATATCTATCAAGATAATGAAAAGTTTTATTGTAAAGATCATTCGAGATAATTAAAATATACTATATATTATCATCATTTTTAGAATTTAGGGTTTTTAACCATTGTATAGCTTTTTCTTCAATCATATCTTTTTGCATTAGTTCATAAATCATTTGATAAATAGTCACCCCCTTTTGTTTTGATTTGCTATCTATAAATGAAATAGCATTTTTCATTTTTATATCATTATTGGAATCTATAATTATATTATCAATGGATTTTACAAATACATAATCATGGGCATCTGTAAACATCGTCGTTAATATCCTAGACAGCCTTTTAGATGATATTTGTAAACAAGATTGACTTTATAGACATAATTCATTGACACAAAATAAAATTTTTAATACCGCCCTCATTACCAAGGTATCTCTTCTGCTTGAAATATTTCAATATTGTAATTGGATATGTTAAAAAACAATCTATTAACCATTTCCAACCATTAAATATATTTTATATTCTTATATCAATAAGCCTGAATGGAATATGCTGTAACCAGCATAAATAACGGGTGTCATATACAGATACTATCACGTTAAAGTAGAGGATCACGAATTAGATCTATTCTTCTTAAATATACTCTATGTATTTTAATGATTTTAAATTACAAATACGCATAAATACCATACATAATGCTTATAATTATATCCATCTTACCAAAATAAATGGGCAGAACCATTCCCTCCTTTAGACAATTGTTTGAAATTGAAAAACTTGATTAGTCCACTTTTAAAAAATTATTGCCATCTAAAAAAGATAAAAAGGTATTTGATAAAGTATTTGAAAATGCTAAACTATATACATCATATTTAGGAAATGCTGTAAATCCAATTGTATTGGAATCTGTTATCATGGGTTAGCTCTTCCATACTTATAAAACGCTATTGCAGATCGATAATAAAGAAGACATTAAAATCTATGAGAATTCAATAAATGAAATTAACAATATTAATCAAAAATAAACCAGAGGGAAAAATGGTATTTGATAGGACTAATAAAAAATGGCAAGGTCTGGTAGATTCCTTACATATGGAAGATCGTGAACTACTATTAACAATGATAATAGAAATTTGCAATTATAATGAATGTTCTAATACCATAATTAATAACCATGATTCAAAATCACACATTGATTATTTATTCTTTTTATCAGCTATAATTCAACAGAAAAAACTAATTGATATGATTAAGGCAGAAACTTTTAGTATTAAAGACAGAAATGATGTTTCATTATTAGATTTTATGCCATGATAATTACTTAATTTATACATTTTGTCAACAGTACACCTTTTTTATTTTAACAATGTTAGAAGATCAATTTCAATTTAATAGGATTTTCTTCTTTCATACATTTCCGTTTATCATATAGAGCCACACTTGATGATTCATTTATTACAATATACAGATGGCTGATCTAATGATCATGTGTCATCAAGAACTATACCATTTAGCAAAAGTACACTAAACAATTCCAGATCATCATACTACGGTTTGCAACAAAAAAGTCTCTACTACTAAGAAGTTTTTTCGTTGTTATGATTATTACCTAATAAATGCTTTGTTGCATGATTATTGTAAATCGTTTTTTACTAACGTTTTAGTGTCGAGGACAAAATGGAAATAGTCATAATTTAAATTGATTAACTAAGAAAGTGACATAGTTTTAACTGTTTTTCGAAT
>JBDUES010000098.1:0-36293 GCA_040297625.1 Candidatus Nitrosocosmicus sp.
ATGAGATCAAAATATGGCTTGATCAACATAGATGGAAATAACAATATTGAAGAAATATACCAACAAATTCAATCAAAAATAGATATCTTTTTAGAATTAGACAATAAAGAAATAGTGAAAAATAAACTTGAGAAATAATTCTTCAATACTTAGTTTATATTTCTTTTACAAGCAAGTAATTATAGCCGTATCATTTCTGTTATATAATTGACATACTGTATAGTTCACTTTATGATTTATTTTATATCTGAATATCTGAATATCTGAATATCTGAATATCTGAATATCTGAATATATAATTTATTATAATGCTGAACATTTTATGGAATTATGCTTTATTAGACTTCGACATACTATCTGACGAACATTTGACGGCTGTTTAATGCGTTAATTCGCTGCTAAAGTTGAAAATTATTATTGTAATTGTGAATAAATAAACATTTTCTGTAACAAAATCTTCCACGCTATATAGAAAGAAGAGAAACCAAGGTCTATCGACAGAAGAAAAAGATTACAACCAGAGTCATTCTAAAAGAAGGCTAGTAATAGAGTGTTTTGTTGCATGATTCATTAAATCGTTTTTTGTTAACGTTTTAGTATTGTATTTGCAAAATAAATAGTCATAATTTCATACGATTTCATAGAAATGGGCATAGTTTCAACCTGTATTTCCAAATTCAATATATTATAGCATCAAGTTGATTTGTATGATAAGATGAACAAAATATATGAATCTCCAGTATTCAAAAAAAAGACCTACTACAACCTGAACTATATAGAGAATCCATATATATTTTTCTGTTTTACTTGACTCAATGCATACCTACAATAGATATTCGATAGACTTTGAATAAAGTCTTGCTGAACTCATCAAGATTTAGTTTGAAACTATATGAAGCATTCACAGAGGCTTATTCAGGTTGCTTGAATACAATCTTCAAAGAAGATAATTCTATAAAAGATTTGACAGAGTTCGAGAAGATTATAAGAAAGACAACTGGCAATATATTTAACACAAAATTCAGAGATGATAATTTCATTACCTTGCTTTCAAATGTTGTTGCTATCTACTCAAACCTGGCTAAGGCCACGGGTTTTGGAAAAACATATCAATACCTCTATAATCTATCATCAATTTGGGATAACCATATCATAGAACCACTAAGAGACACACTATGGAGAACGCCTTCATACAAGGTTAGCGATTCAGAGAAATATTCTTTGTTTCGTTATTATGATGATAAAACTAGAGGAGATAAGAAGAATGATAAAATATGCCCCGTAACACCTCTGCTAATTGTCTATGCTTTTATAAATAGGCATTACATACTTGACCTTCTTCCAGACGTAAGTGTAGTAGGAAGTTTGCTAAGACAAGGGTTTGATATTTTTGCTACAGATTGGGGTACTCCTTCTGCTTATGACAAGAATTTGACTATAGGTCACTTTGTAAATAACTATATGGATAGATCTGTCGATCTGATAAGAGAAATTACTAAATCAGATAAGGTAACTTTGTTTGGCTATTGTTGGGGTGGTAACTTGGTTCTTATTTATGCTGCACTACACCCTGAGAAGGTCAGAAATGTAATAACAATTGCTACACCGGGAGATTTTAGTCTTGATGACACATTACTAAGCGTTTGGACCAAAGGTACGGACGTAGATACCCTTTTGAATACATTTGGAAATGTGCCTAGTGCACTATTAAATGAAGCCTTTGCTCTCAGAAATCCGATAGAATATAGCTTAAAGTATCCTCATTTTTTTGAACAACCTCATAGCCTAGAATCAATATTGGAATTCTTTGCTACCGAAACATGGCTATATGATAGTCCTCCCGTAATAGGTGAAATATATAGAGAATTCGTAAAGTATTGTTATCAACAGAATCTGTTCATCAAAAATAAGATGAATGTCGATGGTGTCATTGTTAACCTGAAGAATATCAATATGCCGTTTCTAAACGTTATAGCGCAAAGAGATGATTTGGTAGATTCACGCTCGAGTGCTGCTCTCAACAATGCAGTTGGAAGTAATGATAAAAGTGCTATTGAATTTCAATCTGGACACGTTGGTCTAATAATAGGAAAGAGGGCTCATCAGCAGGTCTGGCCTAAAGTAGGCAATTGGATAAGAGAGCGATCGTAGACGAGTATAAGAATTACCTTTGATAACTAGCCCGTTCATATAGAAAAAAGTGTAATAAATAAATTGTCATCCCAGAATAATAATAACGCACAAAAATCAGTTGTTAAATATCCATTACTAGCTGTTAGTTCTGGAATTATAGGCTCTGTATTTATTTTCTTTGCTATAGCAGCACAGGTCCCTGCTTCAACAATTTTTGCTCTCGATATTAAAAAATGCTCATTTGGTTTCAACCTAACGGCACAGCATGCTCAGATTGCAGTAGTCATGGTTGGTGGCATAATAATTCTACTTTTCTCTATATCGTCAGTACTAGCTCTTATGCGTCGTAGTTTAGAGGCGACTGTAGCAACATCAACGGGGTTTGCGGTCATGTTTGTTGCTGCAATAATAATTGTGTCATCATTAGTGTGTAGACTTCCATTTGATTTTTTTATTGATATGATGGTAATCCCTTTTATTTTTATTATAGTAATTATAGCTTTGGTAATATATTAAGAAAGGAGAAAGGATAAAACAAACGAGTCTTAATTGAGAAATATTATGTACATATGAAGCAGTTGTACCTGCAATTTCATATGTTACGTATGATATGAAGGGAAGGATAGCGTCTCTACCAAAGATTTTGTTCCTAATCTCTAACTAGTTCATTCTACAAAAAAGATTTATCTTGACGGTGAAGAATCATTATTAAAACCTATTGAGGATAAATTTGAAGTGATTTTGCCAGATAACCATAATAATTCAAATGATACGCCGAATTTCCAATAAATTAATCCTTCATACCAGCATTTTGTATTAGTGTTAACCATTTATTCTCACTATATCATGGTATACAGTGTATGAAAGTAAAGATCTATCTATGCTTACAAATTAATACATAGTATTAATTTACCCACAGAATTTGTAAGAGAGTATAGATCATGTGGCTACCAGAACGAAGGGGTGCTATTTTTTGTGAAGAATGAGGAAAGAGTGGGTTAACCCTTTAGAATTATTCTGACATCAACTGTACGTACTCCCATGCCTTCTTGTAATGCCAACAGCGGATTTATATCAATTTCTTCTATCTCCGGAAATTCAGTCACCAATTGAGAAAGGCGTTGCAGGCACTCGACTAGTGCTCCAATATCGGACGGTTTTTCCCCTCTTACACCCTTCAATAGTTTGAGTGTTTTTATTGAGTGAACCATTTGACTGGCCTCCTGCTCATCTATAGGAGCCAACCTGAAGGCAACATCTCTAAGAACTTCTACATATATCCCACCAAGACCGAACATGACAAATGGACCAAATATTGGATCCTGCTTGGCGCCAAGGATTAATTCTTTGCCAGATCTTACCATCTCCTGAACTAGTACACCTTTAATGTTCCCATTTGGGTTGTATGTCTTTACATTTTGGAGTATAGTATTAAACGCGGTCCGAACTTGTTCATCATTTGCAAGCCCAACTTTGACTCCTCCTGCATCAGATTTGTGAATAATGTCTTGAGATGCTATCTTCATGACGACAGGGTAGCCTATATTGTTAGACGCGTATATGCATTCCTCTGCGCTATCGGCGAGAACGGTTCTTGGAGTTGTGAAACAATATGCTGCAAGTACTTCATAACCTTCCTCTTCAACCAAATTCTTTCTGCCAGACTTACGCACATAATCAAAAAGTGTCCTTACTTTTTTCTTATCTGTGTTGAATACCTTTGGTCTACGGGAGGGTCTTTTTAACCAATCTCTGAAGCGATACATTGCTTCAAGAGTTCGAATAGCTGGTTCAGCGTACATAAAGTGCGGAATCCCTCCCTCGGAGAGAATTTCCTTATTTTGATTACCCTCTGCAAGTCCCATCAATGCAGCAAGCATGGTCTTTCCATTACCTTTTGATGTCTTGACGATTGTTCTGGCCAGATCGTTATAATCCAAAGTAGCTGAGGGTGTACACATAGCAACGATAGATCCGACACTTGGATTTGATATCACTTCAACAAGAACTCTCTCAAACCGATTATAGTCGGCATCTTCCACTATATCTATTGGATTTCTTGCCGATCCATGTGGTGAAATTACGCTAGCAATTGCTTCCCTTGAAGAGGATATATCTGCCATTTTCAAGCCGTATTTTGAGCACATATCAGTAGAGATAATGGCAGGGCCACCAGCATTGGACACAATTACAACTCCTCCTTCCTCAGGAGGTATCGGCTGTTTTGAAAAAGCAGTGGCAAGATCAAAAAGATCCTGCATAGTATCTCTCTAATTACGCGAGATTGAACAAAAATGACATCATAAATTTCATCAGCGCCCATAAGTGCACCGGTGTGGGAGATCGCAGCCTTTGCGCCTTCTGGAGTCCGGCCCGCTTTTAGTACTATAATTGGTTTTTTATTTTCCATTATGATTCTCTTTGCAATTTGCATAAATCGCCTTCCGTCGTGAATATCTTCAAGATACATCACGATAACTTTGGTTTCAACATCATCGGCTAATAATTCGAGAAAGTCATTTTCATCCATATCCACCTTGTTCCCCATACTTATGACTTTTGAGAAGCCGATTCCTTGTTCTATGGCATCTTCCACAATTGCTGCACAAATTGCGCCACTCTGAGATAAAAGCGCTATTTCACCGTGCTTTGGGGTAATTTTTAAAAAAGTTAGATTCATAGTAATACTCGCAGATAGACTCATAATTCCGAGACAATTTGGACCTATGATTCGAGTTCCATATCTTTTCGCAAGTGATCCAATATCTTTTCCCAGCCTTGCACCTTGTTCACCAACTTCTTTAAATCCGGCAGTCACAATAATAGCACCCTTGATATTTTTTTTGCCTATATCTTCCATTACTGCAGGAACAATTCTGTTGGGAGTTGCAACCACTGCGAGATCGATGTCTTCTGGCACATCGAGGACAGAACTATAAGCCTTGATACCCAATACCGTAGGACTGGAAGGATTAATCGGATAGATTTTACCTTTATATCTGCTTTGTTGCATGATTATTTTAAATCGTTTTTTATTGACGTTTTATTGTTAAAGATATCGCAAATAGTCATTATTTATTTAGTTTCGCAATGAATGAAGTATAGATTTAACTGTTTTTCGAATCATGCAACAAAGCACTTTATATCCATTTACTATATTAGAAAATATCGCATTCCCCACTCCTCCTTTCTCGGAGGCACCGATAACAGCGATGGATTGCGGGGAAAGAAAAACTCACTTCTCATCTTTAGTCAATGAAGACGACGAAGATGAGATTTCTACCTGAGGATTGACAGAATAATACATTTCGGATTGAGTTTGGGATAGCCTTCATAAATCAATTGACAAATGAAAGTATATAGAACATTTAATCCTATAGAGATAAGGTAATCTTAGTAATTCGTATTGAAAAACCAAATATGATGCTATGCAACCAAACATTCAACCCACTACTATAGCTATTTTAACACGATCATGACTGCAGATCCGCTCAACTAATAACAGAACCAATAATCTTTTTCAAATAACCTAATTCTAGAATATCTTTTCTATCTACAATAGGCCTGGTTAATCGATACTCTTCCAAATCATATATGGTTATATTATATTCTTCAATCTTTTACTTAATTTGTCTTTGTTTTAGTATTATCTTTTTCTCAAGCCCATCTAATTGTTTTGTTAATTTATCAATATATGAAGGAACATTGTAAATGGAAGCATCGAGATTAATTGCTAATTTCGACACCACATCCAATTTTGGATATCAATTCTTTTTTCTTTTATTTAATATTTTTTAGAACTATAATTTTGTATCCAGTCCCATTTTAAATATATAAAAACATAATTTCGTTTGATAGATCAAGACAATCTTTTGGATACTCTATTTAAATAATTCTGAGAAATACCTGTATAGTCTATAGTCTATAATAAACAGTAAGCCCATACTAGATATATACTCCGACGAAGATGTGCTATTTCGCGTTCATAAACGAAATAAGGTACTTAAATTCTAAATATTTATTGCAAAAGAAACAGGGCCGTAAATATACATTCATAAGTTTATGTGTATTTCTGGGTTTATTGTATATATTTAGATGGCTTCAAAAGATTTAAAAAAACCTGAAATTATAAATGTATCTGTTCAATTTGGTGATATAAAGGTACAATATAGTGGCGAACCAGACAATGTTACCTCTTCCGTCATGAATTTTCTTTCTAAAAATATACCTGAATTAATTCTGGCTAGGAAGATTTCCTTAAATTATTCTGTATCTGAATTGATAGATCTTTATTCTTCTATAATCAAAATTACACCAGAAGGACCCAAAATTTTACTAGATAATGGAGAAATAAAAAATAAAAAATTATCTGATAAAGAAATAGTTATGTTATTTTTATTAGGATCAAAAATTGCTTTTGAATTGGGTAAAATATCTGATAAATCTTCTCCAATTGCCGATATTCAGGCCACAACAAATTTAAATCCAAAATCGATAAGCTCTAGGTTATCGGAATTAGTTAAAGCTGGTTATGTATATAAAAGTGTTAATAAGGAAAATCAATTAGAATTAGTAGTTTATGGGATTACTACTGTTGGTATTAGTTGGTTAAATAATATTATAACCAAAAAAATCAATATAAAATAGTTATTTCTCGAATAATGGTTTTTTCTGAATATATCTATAATTTCTGAGTGTTCCTACTCTAGTTAGTATTCCTTCCCTGACCATATCTGTTAAAGAATGGGATACTGCTGTTCTATCGTAGTTATATCCCATTCTTGATAATTCTTCATGTACTTCGCCCAATAACTTTTCACTTTCAAAATATTTTTCATAAAAAATCTTTTCTATTAGACTTCTACATGTGTTACCATTTTTAGTTAAATCTTTTAATGAAATGCTGTTCCTTCTTTGATTATGGTTATTCATATTGTTATTTGTTTCATATATAGATTTTAAATGATTTAGTTCATTCCTTAAAACCTCTATTTCATTACTTACCTTTGTATTTGAGAGTGAAGCAATATCTATTCCTGAAAGTACATTCTCTACAACCTGTTTTACTTTATCTTCGGTACAGGTAATCTCAACCTCCCATTCGTTGTATTTGAGTTTTATTCGGGCCTCGATGGATAGTTTTGATATTGCCTCATTCATCTCTGCTTTATATTCTCCTTTCTCTTTGATAAAGTTATTGCTGTGCATGTTGTGCATGTTGAACAACATTTATTAATACAGATGTTGTTGTTGAACAACATGAGCAATCAATTAAATTTTCACGAGCGGGAGTCAAACATTGATGATGTGAAAAAATCTTTAATTAACAATTTTACTAATTCCTTTTTCTGTAAAGATTATAAAAAATTGTTAGAAAATAAGAAATTGGTTTTTGTAAATGATGATGATGGAATACCTATTCAAAATTGGGGTATGCGTTCTGAAAAATATGATCATATTCAAGTTAATAATATTGATATGGTTAAAAAAGAGAAATTCGTTTTTGGTATTGATTCAAGTTGTATTAAAGTTGCAGAAGTGGAAGATGGGGGTTTGTATGCAATAAAAGGCTCTACTTGCATCTCCTTTAAAGGATGCCCTGTAACTCATCTAAAAATCGGACCTTTTATATTTTATTTAAATGAGGAAATATTAAAAAATTTTCGTTTAGATCAGAATGTTTTAAAATTAACGTTATTTAATGATGACTATGCTAAAAAATTTCTTAGAATTAATTTTGAACGATATATTCAATTTTGGTTATCTAAATTAGTTACTAATTCTATAATCCTTATTGATGGCTCACTCAAATATTCGATATTTGAGAATCAATTTTATTCTATTTCAAAGATAATTGAAAATTCAGTTATTAATAAGAACATGGTAATTGGAATTAGTAAGAATACAAAGATAAAGGTTTTAAAATATTTTTCATATCCTTTATTAAAATCAAAAAATCCTTCTTTTATCAATATTAATTTGATTATTGCAAGTTTAATTAGACGAATATATGGGGAACATATCTTGGTAAAATTTGATGATAACAAATATGCTAATATCTTAAGGGCAGATGTAGTAACATATGATGATGATGTTACGAGATCATTAGGAACTCTACTTTATAACGAATTTATCACTAATGGCTATCCAAGTACATTACAACTATCTCATCATGTTTCAACTTTTTCAAATACTGATTTATCAAGTATACAGAGTTTTATAAAGTCAAACTATTTTATTAAAGAAATATTTCATGAAAATGTAAGAAATTCTATTTTAGGATCTATCTGGAAATGAAGATTCTATCAAAAAATGGAGATGAGATAATATTGATTGCTGTAACTAATGATTTTGCAAATAAAGGTGATTATTTCATCATTGAAGATTTTAATATGAATAAAAAATTATTAGTTCAAATTTATGATGAAGAGTATCTTTCCTCTCAAGCGCTTGCGGATGAAATAATTAAAGATGAAGTTATTGGTAAATATAGTTCAGAGAATATTTTTGATCCTCTAGAAATCAATAATCTTTCTCAAATAATAAGGGATGTAAGGCTATTTAGAACAAAAATCAGGGGATCTATTGATAAATATGATAATCTCTCTGCTGATGTTGATTGGGTTCCATCACGAGTAAATTCTAAAATTCTAAAAATGAGCTATAGCGAAATTAAATCCTTGATAAAAAAAGATATGCAATATCCCATCGAAATCGGAAAATCGGGAACTGACAATCAATCTTTTGAGATATATGCAGAAGATCTTGATGGCAAATTGAATATTATTACAGGGAAAAAAGAAACTGGTAAATCCCATCTTTCAAAAATACTGATTAAGTTTTTAATCCAATATGGTGCATATGTTATTGTTTTTGATTTAAATAATGAATATAGTGGATTGTTGTTAAATAATGACGGAAGGCCATCGTCTATCAATGACAAGTTACTTTTATTGGAACCAGGAAAAGGATTAAAGTTTGATTTACGTTATTGTGGTAAATCTTCAATTTCAAATATGCTAAAAAATGCTCTTGATATGCCTGCTGCCTCTTTAAGGGAATTCTTTAGAATATGGGATTCGCTTGAAAGTAAAAAAATGCTTGGACTAGATGAATTAGGACATGCATTTAGTACCTGGAATATCAATGAATTGGTAAGAGATGCATTATTATCCCGATTTCATATAATTAACTCGTCACATCTTTTTTCTTTCAATCGCCCTGATGAAAAAGGATTTCAATTTGAAGAACTGATAAAAATGAAAAAAAAAGGCGCTGGTATGATAATCAATATGAGTAGAATTTCTCCTGTAACTAGGCGCATGATTGTTGAGCTGGTAATGAATAAATTAATAGACTTGCTAGAGAAATCATTAATTCCACCAATTTTTATTTTTGCCGAAGAAGCTCACTTGTACATTCGAGATACATATTGGGAAGATTTGATAACTCGAATGAGGCATTTTGGAATTTATACTACGTTTATTACTAATCAACCCGATGCACTTAACGATACTATTTATAGGCAAGTTGATAACATTTTTTTATTTAATTTTACAAATGATACTGATCTGGAAAAAATATCTAAAGTATCTTTACTTGATAGTTCAACAATAAAATCTTTAGTTAAAACCTTATCTCATCGTAGTTGTCTTTCAATAGGGAAGGTTGTTTCTAACTTACCAATGGTAGTAAAGATTGATTCAATAAATATGGTAACATTAGGTGAAACCAAAAAATTTTTTAAATAATTCCGGTTCCTTTTATTGTTACAATAAATTCGTTTTCTGAAAATTTATCTATTTGATATTCCATTCCATCATTTATCTTTTTGACTACTTCTAAATTTGTTAAAAGATGTTTTGAAATACTTGATATTTTATATCTTGATTTTTCTTTGACAAAACTCAGTGGTAATACTAGCATGTCTGCTAAATGAGAATCTATACAAGCTTGAAATTTATACTCTTCTATAAACTTTTTAGATGCGGTGTATCCCACTGTTTCAGCTTTTATATTTTTTTCACCTATTGCATCTGCTCCCAAGTAAATTCCTGATTCTGATGTACTGTATATTAAAATAGATGAACCTGGACTTTCTGAATTTTCTATCGATGATTTATATTTGTCACATTTAATTCCATTTTTCTCTAAATTTGATAAAGCACTACTAATCTGCCTATCTGTAATATGTTTCGGTAACTTGCCTACAATACTGAGTATATTTGGATTTATCTCTTTAAAGTTACAAAAATCTATCGATCTCAAGGTATTTGCTTTCTGTATGTTTATATTAACAATTCCTTTACCGTTAGGATAAAATCCTCTTTTTATTACATTTATATTAAAAAAAATTCCTATTTTGTTAAATGCTTCCTTCATTACATATATTATATAATCTATGGTAGGACTGTATTTTACATCCGTACCTCCTGTTAATTGGATTGTGATATTTTTTTGGGAAATTGCGATAGTTGGAATTAGCGCTTGTAATAATAGTGGAATACTTCCTGCAGTTCCAATATCGATTTTTAATATATCTTTATTAATTTCAATATCATTTTTATTATTTTTATCAAATATTATGTTTATCCATTCTGCTCCTAATCCTACATTTTCGATATGAATGTTAAATAATTTTGATAATAGTTCTATTGTCGTAACATGTTGATGTCTTAATCCGGGCTTATTTCTTTTTGTTCGAATATTTATTATTTTTACAGGTTTTTTAATGATAGTTGAAATTGTTAATGCACTTCTTAGTATTTGACCTCCTCCTTCACCAGTTGATCCATCTATTATTAGCAATTATAAAATTTATAAATTGATTTTAAATTAATTTTTTGTTATTTCAGGTTTTTTCTATTGATGCTGCTGCTGTTGTTGCTGATTTATATTTAAATTATTAATTGTCTTTATTCTTTCAATTCCATTTATTTCTTCAATGATCTTTGCTGTTTTAACAGACACCAACCCTTTCCAATTTTTATCATTTGCAATTCGATATCTAACTTCTGTTGCTGAAAGCTTTTCTCTATTGATTAATTCGGGATGTATTATTTCAATCCCTCTTTCTTTAAATAACATAGTTGTAAATTGATCATTGGTGAATACTATATTGTATCTTGGTACCAATAAATCTATATTATATGTCCATAATCTGTGTATTCCAATATCGGGGACTGGTATGAGAAAAATTTTTTGTAGTGATTCTTTGTTGATTTCTTTACAAATAGTTTCTCTTATAATTTCTATTCTTTCTCCTGCGGTAAACGGATTTTTAAACTCAAAACTTTTATCTGAACTACCAATAACAACTACTAATTCATCTATTTTATTCAAACAATATTTTATCGAATTTAGATGTCCGTTATGTAATGGTTGAAACCTACCAACAAAAAGACCTCTTTTCACCATTTTTTCTAAGCTATTCAAATTAATATATAATGAAATTAGGTATAGTATAAAATTAGTAATTAAATAGATAGTAAAAAATTTATATGTTTTAGTATCTATAGTTTATTTTGTATTATTCTTTTAGTAAATTTGGACGTGATGCGGAATTTTTAGTAGGTCTATATCTAAAATTAAATGATTGGAATGTTTATTTTTCTAAAGGAAGTAGGGGGCCATCTGATATTGTTGCCATAAAAAATGATCTAATTTGGTTAATTCAGATAAAGTCAAGCACAAAGATACCTAAAATACATGGATACGAAATACAAAATCTTATTAAATTGTCTAATAAAATAAACAATAGTTTTCCTGTATTATCTTTGATTAGTCCAAAATTATGTTGCAATACAAATACCAATTCAATTTCCTTTGGAGATTATTTATTGAATTTTTATTCATTGCCTGATTGGAAAAGTATTACTTTATCATAATAATTACTTTATTTTTTATTTTTGATTCTGTGTTTAATTCCACATCAAAAAAAAATATTATTTATTAAACTTTTGCCAAATAGTTTTTAATGTTTTTTCGTTCATTTGAATAGACGTTATTGTGAATTCTTTCATAACTTCTATGCAATTTAACATATAGTTTTGCCATAAATTCCCGGAATTACTTTTTATGGTATAATTTTCGTCATCAGAAGTTTTTCCTTTATCTGACTTTAAAATATGACCCGCAACTGTCTTTACGATTTCTTCAGTATCTGCGTCTTTTGTGGTTGTAAAGGTTACTATTTTTTCTGTTGTAGGTAAATCAAATAACTTTAATTTATCGTATTCAAAAGATATATATTCTAATTTTCCTAGTTCATTTGAAAATCTTTCTCCTATTTCTATTATATGAGGAGTTTGAATAAAACTTAATTTTGTAGTATTGTCGTCTAAATTTTCATTTGGATCTTTATAATTTAAATCGATATTGCCATCTTTTAAAACCCCTAATAATTTAATTTTGGGTTCAAGTGTAATGATTTCGTTATATTCCTCTGCAATACTCATTAATTTTTTAATCAGTTACAACTATATTTACATTTTTTTATATTATTTGTGTGTTTAATTTATCTATTTTTTTTGCTAAATTTATATCTTTATCGCTAATTTGATTTATGTCATGAGTTATCAATTTTATATTTACTTTATTATATGAAATTGTAATATCCGGATGATGATCCATTTTTTCAGATTCCAGTGCAATTTTTGTAATAAAACCAAAAGCTTCTATAAAATTAATAAATTCAAAATCTTTACATAATTTTCCTTCTATTTTTTCCCAATTTAGTAGCTCGTTCAAATTATTGTTCATTTATCTATATAATTTTATATATAGTTAAATATTTTTTTATCTATTGCTTTTTTTTGATAAAATTCCTAAAGGTTTTGCTAAATTTAATATTTGGTTGGATATTTAATGTATGTTAAAAAAAAATGGTAAAAGTTTCCATCGTTCAGATGAAATCCTCTGTAAATAAAGATGATAATTTAACGTTATCTCTGGAACAAATAAAAGAATCTCAGAAGAAAAAAGTACAAATAATTTGCTTTCCTGAATTTCAAATGGCTTTTTCCCCAAATTCTCAAACCTCTAAAGAATTATTCTCAATTTCAGAATCAGTTGAAGGTACTTTTATTAAAGAATTGCGTAAAAGTGCTAAGGAAAATGATATCTGTATAGTAGGAACAATATATGAGCGATCAACTATGGATTCTGATAAATTCGATAATTCTGTAAATAAAAAGAAAAATATTGATAACCAATACTGCGTATATGATACTGCAGTATTTATAAATAATAAAGGGATTTTGATATCCCAATATAGAAAACTACATCTTTACGATGCTCTTAATTTTCAAGAATCAAAAAAACTATTAGCTGGAAATAAACTTTTTTCTCCAGTTGATTCTCCATTAGGTAAATTGGGACTATTGGTTTGTTATGATTTACGATTTCCAGAATTAAGCAGGATGCTGGCTATTGAAGGATCAAATGCATTAATAGCTCCCTCCGGTTGGATTCAGGGAACATTGAAAGAAGATCACTGGTTAACTATGTGTAAGGCTAGGGCTATAGAAAATGGTGTTTATTTAATAGCTCCTAACCAAGTAGGCAATATTTTTTGTGGACGCAGCTTGATAATTGATCCATTTGGCATTGTAATCTTGGATATGGGTGCTAAAGAAGGGATGGAAGTAATTGATTTGGATATTGGTAGAATCAATACAGTTCGAAATGAACTTCCTTTGTTAAAAAATAGAAGAACCGATCTATATGATTTAAGATAAAAAAACTTTTTCTATTATTTGATTTGGAGCCTATCTCAAAAATATTTTTCTATAAATAGTAATACAACAGGATAACTATACTAACCAAACCAAGATAGTTCTCCGCTTTCTTTTCATATCTTGTAAACAACTTCCTGAACCTGTTATGCCATCATGAATTTGTTCTCTCTACCACCGCCCATCTTCTTGCAGGATATCTTTTTTGATATGTGTTCTCTTTGTCTATTTTCTTCTCTCTTTTTTTCTTTTATGTGATATATGAGGTACATATCCTCATCGTTTGATGATTTGCTGTTCTACCACTTTAGAATTGTATGCTTTATCAAAGCATAGATGCTGATATTGCCTTCTTCTCTTTGTTCTCCTTTCTTTTGTTGAATAGTATGAAGCCGGTCGTTTGACAACTATATTATCGATAGCTTCGGTTACTACTTTACGTCATGAGTACTTGCGGTTGTTATAACAGCAATTGAAAGTGACACATCATTCTTATCTGTTAAAATATGCCTTTTTGTACCCCGTTTGCTCCTATAGATAGCAGGATTACTTCCTACAGCCATCGCTCCCTAAAGGTGACTTTATGGATATACTATCAAGTATTGATTGCTACCATGATATCCATTTGATTCCTTTTTTGTTATCGTATAAATTCAGTAAACTAATGCACATCTTTTTGAAAATGTCTAACTGAACCTATTCTTTAAGAAATCGTCTGTGACAGGTAGAACCAGAACTATATTCACTCGATAACATTTTCTATTGACATCCGGTTCTAAGAACAAAAATAATACCATCCAGTACCTTTCTATGAGGAATAATTGGACGACCTATTATATTATTTTGTTTTTCTGTTGGTAATATCATACTAATCTCATCCACTAGTTTATCTGGAATCTTTATGATAGTACGTTTATCCTTTTTCTACTTCTACTGATGATGGATACAAGGTACATTTGAATAGTGATGGAAATTAGCTATATTTCTATTCGGTTTTTGGGATAGGTTCTTAATAGATATTAAAAATTAAAATCCCTTTTTCATCTTTATTTTTCTTCTACCTATTGGATTCTGTTATTTTTTTTGCAATAAGATGTGTTTACAAATAATAAATGATAGGATAATATTGATTCTTGAATATATTTAACAGTAAATTTAAATGACTATACATATTTTATTTTTAGAACATTTAAAATTATTTGATAATCTATATGTATTTTGGACTGTTATCTTTATGGTTTTTAAAAAAAAATTTTTATCAAATATGAAATAAACCTTTATAAATTGAAACGATCTTTTATTGAATAACGTGATTGATAATAACATCAAATTGGAATAGAAAAAGACTACTTATTTTAATATCATTTGAATAAATATTAAATTCAAATCTCGCCATAAAGTTGAATCTATAATATTAGCGCTTTACATTTTTATTATGCTAAAGCCTTTTGTTAATCATGCGTGAAAAGGTCTGTGTACTTGGCGCTGGTAGTACAAAATATGGTAAATTAAATGAAAGTATTATTGAAATAGCTCTTAATGCTTCAAAAGATGCCATTGATTCTGCTGGAATAACTCCAAGAGATATAAAGGCTGGATATATTTCAAATGTTTTTGGCGTTACTGATAAGCAAGTACATATGGCTCCAGTAATTATGAGTAATCTTGGAATACCTGATGTCCCTGGATTAACTATTGAATCGGCATGTGGATCTGGTTCGGTTATGTTTAGAGAAGCATATGCAAATATTGCTGCAGGATTTTATGATTGTGTTATTGCTCTTGGAGTAGAAAAAATTACACATACTGGAACTGCTGAAAGTACTACCTTGTTTTCCTATTGTTCTGATTATTTTTATGAAGGGGGAAATGGTGCTTCATTTCCTGGACTTTTTGGCTCCATGGCTAGGGCATATCTTGCTACCTATAAAGCCTCAGAAGAGGACCTGGCAAGAATAGCTGTAAAAAACCACGAAAATGGAATTTTTAATCCTAAAGCACACATTAGAAAAAAAATAACTATAGAAGAAGTACTAAATTCCCCAGTTGTTGCATCTCCGTTAAAACTATATGACTGTTGTCCATTTTCTGATGGCGCATCCGCTGTTATTTTATGCGATGAAGCATTTGCAAAAAAAAGCGGGAGACCTTATCTTGAAGTAATTGGGTCTGGCAGGGGTGCTTCACCTGCTTCTGTTCAGGCAAGAAAAGATATCACAACCATTCCAAGCACTGTTGATGCTGCTCATCAGGCTTATAAAATGGCTAATCTTACACCTGGAGATATTGATTTTGCAGAAGTGCATGATTGTTTTACTATAGCCGAGCTTATCGATATAGAAGATTTGGGATTCTTTCCAAAAGGCTCTGGTGCTCAGGCAGTTAGAGAGGGCCGTACTACGTTAAAAGGCGACATTCCTGTAAATCCCTCTGGTGGTTTAAAATCTAAAGGCCATCCAATTGGTGCAACAGGTGTAGGACAAGTTGTAGAAGTATTTGAACAGTTTACAAACAAGGCTGGTGAGAGAACGGTTAAAGATGCAGAAATAGCATTGACTCATAATTTTGGTGCAACAGGTGCTAGTGCTGCTGTTCACATTTTTAAAAAAATGAAATAAGTAGAAGAGGAAGATGATTAAATTGTCTAAAGTACAATCGAAAAAACAAAGTTCAAGGGAACAATTTATAGAGTCTGCAAAAATTGGTAAAATTTTGATTAATCAATGTTTAAAATGTAGTAATCTTATTTTAGAAACTGTATATTATTGTGATAAATGTTTTGCCAGCTCATTTAAACAAGTATTCTATGATGGTAAAGGTAAAGTTGTTACATATACCATACAATCTGTAGCACCTGAAGGGTTTGAAGATGTTGATTCCTATGCATGGGTGGTTTTTAAACTGGATGAATGTGGACTTAATGTTTCAGGATTTCTACCTGGAATATCATCATCTGCCGATCTATCTCTTGGTGCTCCAGTTAAAGTAATTGATTTCAATGATAAACATGGTTTAGTTTTGGAAAAACTTTGATCCAATCTAACACTGGTTAAAATTAATTTTCTTTTTTGTATATAGAATTTAACATTCGTTTTTAACACATAATTTTATAACAAATATCGAATGGAAAAAAGCGGTCAATTCTATTATGATGTTAACAATGCTATTTCAGTTATAAATACGCAAATTTCTCAATTACAATCAATAGATACAAAATTTTCTAATATTGATGCTAGTTTTAGTTCAAAAATTGCTCAGAATATAAAACTAGGAAATAATGCAAGAGCAAATGTAATAGCAAATGAGTTGTCTGCGGTGAGAAGATTAAAAAAAACTACACAAAATGTCAGTTTAGCTTTAGAAGTTGTTGCTATACGCTTTACCACCTTAACTGAATTCTCAATGATGATGGATACTATTAATCCTACTATAGAAATGTTAACGGATATTCAAAAGGATCTTTCGAAAACTGTCCCATCCGCTACTGAGATGTTGTCTCAAGTTCATACCTTATCTAATGACGTATTAATTAATTCCACCATCAATACCGATGGTAAAATTAGTTCTGTAGTTGACAAGGATGCATTATCGATACTAAATGATGTTCAAAATAGTCTCGAAGATGAAGCAAAAGAAAAATTACCTGAGGTTCCAGAATCAATTATTTCTAAAAGATCTAATATTAATATAAAAGATGATATTATAAATAGCGGTCAAATATTATTAGAAACTTAATTCTGTATTTTTCTAATATCTTTTAATATATTTTTTATAGTTTTATTTATATATCAATAACTGAACTGCTTTTTATAATTGAGGATTACATATTTACCCGCGTCGGAAACTAAACGAGGTATTTTGGAATCTACATCTAAACGAGTAAGAATGATTTTTTCAGTGATGGCAAGTCCTAATAGAATTGATATTTTACGTATCCTAAATTCTAAAGGGCCATTGACTTATTCCGAATTAAAATCTTTAGCAGGATTTAGATCCAAAAAAGAATCTGGAAAATTTGCTTATCACTTGAGAAAGTTGTTAAGACAATCGTTGGTTGGTCTAAATAAGGCAGAAAGACGATATGCTATTACTAATTTGGGAAAATTGGTTTTAAATCTAGCGCGACAAATAGAAGAAAAATCCATAATTGAGAGTGGGAAGATGTATGTGAGAACAAGTAATCAAACCATTGAAGAATTCAATCCTCATAAAATAATACAATGTCTGGTAAGGGAGGCAAATATGTCATTAGAACAATCTACAAAAGTTACAGAGGAGGTAGAAAATAAAATATATAAATCGCCTGCCTCTTACTTGACTTCAAGTTTTATAAGAGATTGTGTTAATCATGTATTATTAGAACATGGTTTAGAGGAACAAATGAATAAATTGATCAGACTTGGCATTCCTATTTACGACTTAAATAAAAAACTAAATAATAATACTGGATTATTAAATAATGGTATTGGTGATGTAATTGTTGATATTTCAAAAAGTGTTTTTTCTGATCATTTGAAAAATAATTTTCCTAAAGATATATTGGATATGCACTTTAATGGCGAAATTCATCTGGATGATTTAGGTTGTTGGGGTATATGTCCAGATACTATTTTTATCGATATCGAAAATTTTTTGGAAAATGGCATACATCTAGATGGTCAATTTCCCTATTTACCGCGCTTTTCACATTTAGATGATGTTGGCATTGTTTTACCATTTTTGGTTTCTCTTTTTCAAAAGCAAGTCTCAAAAGAAATAGTTGTTGAAAACATTGCAAAATTGTTTGATGATTTTTCATCATTTGATAATATTTCTTCAACTTTTGCAAATTCTTTATTGTCTTCATCTTTTTCTATTCAATCTCTTGATTCTCCTTTTATTACAATTGTTCTTTCCTTAAAAGATAATGATGGTGTTTTATTGAGTATTTTAAATGGGTATTTAATGTATCTTGAAAAAGTTCCTATATCTAAATTTGGAATATTTATTTTATTTTCAAATCCGCCTTCTATTGACCTTTTAAATATGATTGCAAAAATTACACGATTTGGTGGAAAGATATCTTTATCCAAAAAATCTATTCGAAGTAGTAAAGGAGTATTTAAGATAAACGGTGGCACTAACTTGCCTGTAATTTCATTACATTCTCTCTCGTTAAACCTTCCACATTTAGCTTATCAATCAAATAAAGATGAAACTTATTTTAGAACAAAATTGGCATTATTATTAAAACCTTCATTAAATGCCATTGTCTCAAAAAGAGATATGATCTTTGATAATATTAGAAAAGGCTTATTGCCTGCTTTAGCTAATCCTCTTAAGTTTCCCAAGTCAGGCTCTACTAATATGCTAATTAATTTAACTGGTTTAAATGAATCTATTTTTAATATATTGGGATATGGTGGTAAAAATGAGGAAGGTATTGAAATAATACAGAAAGTTATTAAAACTGCAAATGATGTGGTTTTCCAATTTGATAAAAAAGATTACGAACACTTTGGAGTTTCAATAATTAATGATAACAGTTCTAATCGGTTTGTTCAACTGGATTCTGAAAAATTTGGTAAGATATCTCATACTTTTGGTTCATATTCTCAAGGATTAGTTATTACCAAAAAAGATCTCGGCGAAGAAAACTCTTTATCTCGAAACTTACTTTTTCTAGATAATTTATTAACTGGTGGTTTTTCTGTCAAATTGGATACTACCACACTACATTTGACTGACACCGTTGATTTTTTATCTAAATCAATCGATTTAATTCCTTATTTTGATATAGTTAATAAACAGGTTATCTGTAATGTTTGTGGTTCTCGAGTCTCAACTAGTGGTTTATGTTCTATATGCAAATCTAATAATCTGTTAACTTTAACTTAACTAATGTAATAAAAATTTTTATTAAACGATATAGTTAATTTATTGTTATCTGTATGGCAGAAACTGATCTTCGTAATTCAGAAAATACATCTATTTTCCATATAAAAAAAAGAAATGGAAAAATAGTAAATTTTGAACAATCAAAAATATCAAATGCGATATATAAAGCACTAGCTGTTGCTGGAAAATCTGATCTAAAGTTAGCTGAATTACTTGCAACCAAATTAGTTAATAAGATTGATAAAAGTGGATATTTTGGGACTGCTAATAAAGATCATGTTTTAAGTGTTGAAGATGTTCAAGACATGGTTGAATCTATTCTAATAGAAGAAGGCTTGGCCGAAACTGCTAAAGCTTACATATTATACAGACATGAGAGGCGAAAGATAAGAGAAATGAAAATGAAGATATTAAATAAAAAAGATCTTGATGAAGTAGACAAATCGTTAGATATCAATTCTCTTAGAGTCTTATCTTCTCGTTATCTGCTGCGGGACAACAATAATGAAATTAACGAGGGTCCAAAACAGCTTTTCGAGCGTGTAGCAATATTGGTTGTTATTCCTGATATTGTTCATGATTCTTCTATTTTTAATTTAAATGAAAAATACAAACAGTCTTTAACAGATGCAGAAAAATATTACGAAAAATTAGATGATTTTGATAATAAACTAAAAATTGGAAATTATTATTTGAATAAATTTCATTTTGAATCTTTAATTCGAACTTATATTAATGAGGCAAAAATTGGTAGAATGAAAAAAAGCTTTAAAGAATTACTACACATGATAGTTGAAGGGAAACTAGCTAATTATGGTAATAGAATATTTGAATATTATAATTTAATGGTTTCGGGAGAATTTCTTCCAAACACTCCTACTCTTATGAACTCTGGTGCTAGATTGGGACAGTTATCTGCTTGTTTTGTTCTTGATATGCCTGATGATATGTATTCTATAATGAAATCATCTACTGATGCTGCAATGATTTTTAAATCAGGAGGAGGTGTTGGAATCAATTATTCCACCTTGAGACCTGAAGGTGATATTGTTGCTTCAACTAGTGGTGTTGCATCAGGACCTGCATCTTTTATGCAAATTATTGATACAGTGACTGATGTAGTTAAACAAGGTGGAAAAAGACGCGGTGCTAATATGGGCATTTTGGAGACTTGGCATCCAGATATTGAGAAATTTATTACAATGAAAACCAAACCCGGTTTGTATGAGAACTTTAACGTTAGTGTTGGAGTTTGGTCTGATTTTTGGAATTCATTGGTAAGTAAGAGTGATCATAAATATTCTTTAAAAAATCCTAGAACTAAAGCACATGTAAAAAATATTGATTCTCATCAATTGATGGAGCTTATTGCATTAAGTGCATGGAAAAGTGCCGAACCAGGTGTTATATTTTTTGATAATATAAATAAATATAATCCATGTATAAAGTCAAAAGGCGGTCCTCTTAGAGCAACAAATCCATGTGGAGAACAGTCATTATATCCTTACGAGTCTTGTAATCTGGGATCTATTAATCTTTCAAAATTTGTAAAAAGGAAGGCAGATGGTATGTATGAGTTTGACTGGCAAAAATATGAACAATCTATTCGAGTTGCAACTAGATTTTTAGATAATATCATAGATGTTAATAAATATCCAGTTGAAGAAATTGATTTCAATACAAAATTAACGAGGCGTATTGGATTAGGTATAATGGGTATTGCTGATTTACTTTTCTTATTACAAATTCCATACAACTCAAAAGAGGGATATGATTTTATGAATAAACTTGCAGAAACATTGTCTTATTTTAGTATGGATGAAAGCGTAGTTATCTCCAAATCTAAAGGTCCTTTTCCATTATTTGATGATACTGATTATAAAAATGGCGTTATACCTCTGTCTGGATACTATGAAATCCCTAAAGATTTACATTGTTTTGATTGGGACTCTTTGATAGAAAAAATTAAAAATTATGGTATTAGAAACTCTTGGACTACTACTATTGCACCTACAGGTACCTTATCTATGATTGCAGATGTATCAAATGGTGTAGAACCCGTTTTTGCTTTAGTGTTCGAAAAACGTGTTACGGTGGGTAGATTCTTTTACACTAGTAAAATTTTTGAAAATGCCTTAAAGGAACATGGATTATATAGTGATGAAATTTTATTAAAAATTTCTAATAATTATGGTTCTGTACGTGGCCTTGATGAAATTCCTGTCTGGATACAAAATATTTTCGTTACTGCTATTGATGTTCACTGGACTGATCATTTAATGGCTCAGGCAATATGGCAAAAATGGATTGGTAATGCAATTGCAAAAACAATAAACATGCCTGGAGATGTTACAGTTGAAGATGTAAAATGCGCTTATCTGCTTGCTCATGAATTTGGTTTAAAAGGAGTTACTATTTATAGAGATGGCTCAAGAAATGAACAAGTTTTGCATATTACTGGTAATGAACGTGAGAAAAAATTCCAGGTCAATCCTAGTAAATACTTGCATGATTATGTTTTTAATAATGTAAGTGAGCCTTATGTTCTTGAACAAGTTACTCCTATTTTTAAAAACTATTTAGACAATGATAATGTTGCAACTTCTGTTGATAACACTAACTTTAATAACGAATTAGAATCATCTAATTTTGAAATTAACCCAATTTCCGTAAATGCCTCCTCTGATCCGTATGTTAATTCTGTACAAGGAAATGACAAAGAGTTATGTCCAACGTGTAAAAATTTTCTAATAATTACAGAGGGCTGTAATATGTGTATTGAATGTGGATTTAGTAGCTGTGCTTCAGGGTAATTTTTTTTAATAAATTTCAAAAAAGCATAAATTTTAGCAAATTTTTATTGTCTAATTATATATGACTGGTAATAAATTTTTTAATCGGAATATTATTTCTATTAGAGATTTTACTATTGATGATTTTACCTATCTTTTTGATCTTACTGACAAAATACAAACTTTGACATCTAATGAACGCGGTGAGATTGCAAAAGGTTTGATATTGGGATATGTTTTTTATGAATATAGTACAAGAACAAGATTGAGTTTTGAGTCTGCTATGGCATCTATTGGTGGCAGGTCATTAGGAATATCGAATATAGATTCTTCTTCTATCATGAAAGGTGAAAGCTATGCTGACACAATAAAAACAATATCTTTGTATTCTGATGTTATTTTAATACGTCATCCATCGGATGGTTCTAGCAGATATGCAAGTGAAATTTCGGATAAACCTGTGATAAATGGTGGTAGTGGTAGCGAAGAGCATCCCACACAAGCTATGTTGGATATTTATACAATATTTAAAGAGAAAAAAAGAATTAATGGATTATCTATCGGAATCATTGGAGATTTAAAATATGGACGCACTGTATATTCTTTAATATATGCATTATCTCATTATGATGTAAATATTCACCTAGTTTCTCCCGCCATGTTGAAAATCAGGAGTGAATCGATGTATGACATTTCAAATAATATAAAGATGTTTCATTATACTGAATTAACTGATGATTTGTTAAAAAAATTAGATGTTATTTATGTTACTAGAATTCAGAAGGAACGATTCCCTGATTTACAAGAATATAAAAAAATTCAAGGGTTGTATACCATTGATGAAAATATCTTGAAAATATCTAAACCTGATGTTGCAATTTTACATCCTTTACCAAGAGTTGATGAAATATCTCCATCGATTGATAACACTGCAAATGCTATATACTTTAAACAAGCTGCTTATGGTAAAGAATTGCGATCTGCTCTTTTATCTGCATTGCTCCATGAAAATCCATTTTAAATTTATTTTTGATGATTATGATTATTATCAAAGTACAATGAATTTTCATTTCCGATCAGTCTCTTGTTGAATATCAAATATTTTGGTCATATTTTATAAAGAGACAGAATTTTCCTTTACGATATATTGTTGTTCTTTTTGCTATTGTGTTTTCCAGTTTTATGTATATTTTACATTTAAATTAAAAGATTGAGTTTTTGTCTCACCAATTAGTTAAAAGGTTTATAATAAACATGATAATTTATTTTCAAACAATGATATTATTTTTTATGTATTTTGCAGATTTAATTTAACCGTATTTCCATTTAATGTTATAAATGTGTTTTAAAATTAATAACCTGATATATGGTTGACAAAGAATCTAACCAAAATGGTGTAATTTTGATTTCGACATTTTCTGATGAGAAATCGCTGATTGATTTATCAAATACCTTAATAATGGAAAAAAGGATTTGTGCATGCGTAAATTATACTACAGTAAAATCCATTTATAAGTGGCATTCTAATCTACAGCAAGAAAATGAATTTCTTGCTTTTTTTAAAACTACTTCCGATTGTGCCGAAAAATTAAAAACTGAAATAAAAAAAAATCATCCTTATGATGTTCCGGAGGTCGTGGTAATTAAAATGAGTGATGTTTCACCTGAATATTTGAATTGGATGTATGAGAATACACATAGAGAACATGCTGAATCTTAGTTAATTTGATAGCGTAATAAAGCAATAATTCCTCCAAGTGATGAAACTCTCATTCCAATATCTGTAGATGAATCTGTTGCAAAAGTTTTTACATTTTTTTTACTTTCAATTTCATTTAATATTTTTATAAATTCGTCTTCTTTTACCTCAAAAAAAACTTTGTCAGAATAAACCAACATATCTATTGCATTTAGTGAAGATGCATATTTTATTTCATTTATTCCTATTGCAAATTTCTTTTCTCCTTTATTTATCTGATACATTATATTGTCTAATATTGTTGAGACCATGGCAATTTTGCTATTTGCCAACATCTCTTTCATAGCGTCTGACCTTAGAAATACGAAAAATCCATCTTCTCCTGATGTTTCTATACCTTCGATTAATGTAATATCTTTGTTTTCGTATGATTCTTTTCTTTCTTTTAAATAGTTGAGGAATTTTCTTTTTGTTTCTCCAGGACCAAATATTATTATTTTTATTCCTGTTTCTTCTTTGTATACATCTAAAGAATTTTTGATATCCTCAAAATAACTTTTAATATTGGTTTCGTTTTTTTTATTTGCAGTATATCTTTTTCCACTTTTTCCAGAATATATATTAGGAGTTATTTTTAAATTTGTTCCATTCAATTTTGCTATAGATGTTTCTTCCGAATCCATCGAAATCAAAATATATTTAAATTCTGATACCGAACTTGTTATCAGCCTGATATAATCTTCATCCCATCTAGATTTTTCTAAAATTATTGTATCGTTGATTTTTATGCCAATAGAATGATACAATCCTCTTGGAATGCTTTCATTATTTGATGTAATTATTATTCCAGATATTTTCAATCTATCTATTGTATCATCAAAACTTATTTTTTCCACTCTTAAGTTTATTCTAACTTTGATTCTTTCTCCTTTATCGGGTCTAGCAAATTCTTTATCTTGTTTTATAACTCTGGTAGTATCTGCAATTATGTTATCTCCTATTTCTATTACTCTTCTTAAATTAAAAAGATCATCTGGTTCCTCAGGTGTAATTGCTATTCTATTTTCTGAATCTTTTATCTTAGTTGTTTTCATATTTTATTGCAGATTAAAAATCGTTTTTTAGAGTTTTGTTATTTCTGTTACTTGATTCTTTTGTTATCTTTGAATATTTCTTGGGGTCTATTATCTTGTTAAAACTCTGAATACTTCTATACTTGATATTAAATTAAGTGATCTTTGCATATCATTTTTCCTGTTTTTTTCTTAATTTGTATCCATTTCAAATTCATATTTTCCGCTATTGAGTACTGAATAATTCCAAGTATTTATTTAGCATTTACAAATGTTATCTTCCTTAATTTTTTCAGTGATGTTATTTCTGTTACTTTGATGTACATTTCTCGATGACTTGACTCAATTAGGGGAACAATAGTTAATCCTTTATTATAATCATCGAGAAATGATGATATATCTCTAGTACCAGTAAGGATACACTTCCTAATATTTTCCAAATAAGATGTAATTTCTACGTGAACCACTATTAATCTAATTCAGCGAATAATATATTTATTCTATTTTCTGAATTTATTTATCTTTATTTTATTATCCCTTTATTTTCTCATAAAACAGATGGGATAAAATTAATTTGTATGACTCTCTCTTGAAACTCAGCAAACCGTTCAGTAACATCGATACTAAAAGTATATGTTGTGATAAGTGGAATGTGTACCAAATCTAAATATTATTATATCCTATACCATTTAGTATAAGTAGACAAACTATGAATTTCTAAAATATAAAGAAAAAGTTTCGATAAGGTTTGAACACATAAGCTAAATGGTATAGTTCATGAGCCTTTTTCAACGTATATGAATCATGTTGATTATTTTGAACATGACAATGTCTTATGACCTATTGACCTTTTTTATTTTTTTAAAGGAAATATGGGAAAAAATATATCATGATTTATATTCTTCCTATTTCTTATAATGAGAAAATAGAGAACTGATACTTATTATATTTAATATCTTTTCATTAAATAAATGAATTATATTTTCATTTAGATTTGCTATCATTATTTTTATTTAACTATAAATTTGAAATTTAAATATTTGTATTAAATTAAAAGGACAAACTCCTTACTCAAGATCTACTTCATCTTATCAGTAGGGCATTTCAATTCATCGTTTGTCCGACCATGTTTATATTGATCTATTAATAAACTTTAATACTCTTTTTTTACTTTTTTTCCATCTTCCCATAAATATTTAAAATAATCTTTTGCGAAACTAGCTAGTCCTATGTGTTCTGCCCAGATCGCAATTATGTCGTAACTATTATCATTATCATTCTTACCTTCGCCAAGTAAAATTAGCACCTGCTTTGAATCACCTATTACTCCTCCACCAAACATACTGTTTTTTAATCTAATTTCTGCAACCCTTGACATTGATTTTATTATTTCATCACTAGTTTCCTCAGATGCTAAAATGATGATTTTCACACCTTTTTCAAAGAGTTCTCGTAGAAAAGGTTGAATAGTTTTAATAACCTTTTCTGGGATTTTTGGAATTGCAATTAAAAGCTCCTCTTTTGTAGATTGAATTATTTCTGTAACTTTAGTTGATATGTTGTATAGCCCACTTACCACCCATATCTCTGGCTTTTCTTTCAATCCTGTTTTTTCATATATTGGCATTAATTCATTTATTAGAATATTTCTGTTGCTTCTAATACTGTTTTCCATTTCAACCATCATTGCCTCTACAGCAGTAGAGGGTGACTTTGGAAAGAAATTCTGAGGTCTTAAATTATCTGAATACGTCCACCCTCTTTCATACAAGCTATTTAAAACATCATATATCTTTGAATAAGGGACTCCTGATTTTTTACTAATTTCGGCAGCAGTAGTGGATCCTGAAAATAATAATGCTGTGTAAACCCTAATTTCATAATTCGTTAATCCAAGGCTCTCCATTGATTTTTTTGCCTTGTCGCTAATTTCCATTGTTTTATGTGAATAATTTAAACAAAGATATTAAATCTTTATCTTTCCTATTCTTTTTGATTACTGACTTAACACCGTAGTATTTGTCAGATCATGTTTATAAGGGTAATTTTAAAAAGTAAACAAGGCCGAAATAATGGATCTAATACATATTTCTAATTTAACTAGTAAAACTGTTGGTTCTAAACGTACCATACGCTATACTCAAAGTATTTGCCCCGATTGTAATATGATTCTGGATGCTGAGGTATTTGAAAGAGAGGGTAAAGTCTTTATGACAAAGAACTGTCCTAGCCATGGTGAATGTGAAGAATTATACTTTGGTTCCTATGAGATGTACAAAAAGTTTAGCACTTATTGGATGGATGGAAAGGGCGCAAAGTCTCCAAATGTAATGGTGGATAAATGTGCATGCCCTACTAATTGTGGTTTATGTACCAATCACCTTTCTCATTCTGGATTAGCAAACATAATTGTTACTAATAGATGTGATCTTACATGTTGGTATTGTTTCTTTTATGTAAAAAAAGGTTTAGAGGGGGCTTATTTATACGAACCCACTCATGAACAAGTTCGTGCAATGATGAAAACTTTAAAAGCCGAAAGACCAATTGCGGGTAATTCTATTCAAATTACGGGAGGTGAACCTATGCTACGAGATGATATAACCGCACTAATTAAAATCATGAAAGAGGAATCTGTTGATCACGTACAGATGAATACCAATGGTATAAAATTAGCTCTTTCTCCAGAAACCATGCGACAAATTAGAATGGCAGGAGTAAGCAACCTTTATCTGTCTTTTGATGGTGTAACACCCCGTACAAACCCAAAGAATCACTGGGAGTCGCCATATACTTTAGAATCTGCAAGAAAGGTTGGAATGACAATTGTATTTGTACCTACTGTCATTAAATCTATCAATGATCATGAACTTGGGGGAATTATAAGACATGCACAAAAGAATATGGATGTTGTACATGCGGTGAACTTTCAGCCTGTATCTCTAACCGGTAGAATGGGTAAAAAAGAAAGAGAAAAGTACAGAATTACCATTCCTGATTGTATTGAAAGAATTGAAGAACAAACCAATGGTGAAATATCCCGAGACGGTTGGTTCCCAGTTCCATCATGCATGCCTTTAACTAATGTCATCGAGGCATTTAGCAAAAAACCAAAATACGAGTTATCTATCCATTTTGCGTGCGGTGCAGGAACGTATGTATTTGAAGATACACAGACTAAAAAATTAACACCACTTACTTCTTTTGTTGATATAAAAGGAATGCTAGAGTACTTTGAAGAAAAAACTGAAGAAATAAAATCAGGATCTAATAGATATTGGACTATGTTGGAAGTGATAAGAAAATTAAATCAATTTGTCGATAGATCAAAGCAACCACATGGATTAGATTTAGGTAGAATGTTTTCCAGTATATTGCTTAAACAAAACTTTGATTCTGTTGGCTCATGGCACGTACGATCATTATTCCTTGGGATGATGCATTTCCAAGATAAATATAATGAAGATTTAGAAAGATTACAAAGATGTGATATTCACTATTTAACTCCTGATTTACGTATAGTGCCATTCTGTGCCTTTAACGTAATTCCTGAATGGTATAGAGACAGAATTCAAAAGAAATATAGTATTCCTGTTGAAGAGTGGGAAAAAGAACATGGACAAACATTAGAAGCGGGTCTCTATCGTGGCTTGATGAGAAAAGGAAAACCTGAAGCTCAAATGGGTTGCGCAGTATCCGAAATGCATAAAGCTGCTGCAGAATCTGAAGATCATCGTGGAGTCGAATTGCGAAATAGCATGGCTGGCGCATAGCAATACTTTTCTTCTTATAATTTTGCTAGTAACATAATTAAGAAATTTAATACTATAAATTTATTATATTTTATTTTTTCAAGTTTTTGGATTTTCGATGTGTTTTTGTAGATAATTTTAAATAGCACGAATGCGTAATATATACAGTAAGATGCCGTCATCATCAATAAATGCAATTACAAGAATGAGTGCAACTCTAAAAGATCTGTTTATTTACATATATGATCTGTCTCCTCTAGATATGGATTTGTTACTTACTCTCATTAAATATAATGATAAACAAATGACTTTGGAGGATTTATCCAAAGCTGTAAATAGGGACAAAAGTACTGTGTTTAGATCTTTACAAAAACTAACTGGCTTGGGAATATGTGTAAAGGAAAGCAGAACTCTAAAAGAGGGAGGTCATTTTCATGTATATTCTTCAATTTCTAGAGATATTTTTAAACTAGAAACTGAAAAACGTGTAAAAGAGTTGGAACAAAGTCTAAGAAGAATATTAAAGAAATTTGAAGACGATTTGGATATAATGTTAGATGATGTATACAAAAAAAAATAATTCATTGAACTGAACATCAAAAATGTCTATAAATATAGATAGAATGGATTTTCATGGTTTTGATAATTTATTTGAAAACTTTGAACCAAAATTTATAGATATATATCTAAATTCTTTTTATTCTTTTCTATTTTTAAAAAATAGTTCCTTTTATCATTCAATAAAATCAATAACTGAAAAAAATCTTTCTCATATTCGCATTTTGACAGTATGCAATGGGAATCAATTTGATACTGTGTGTAATTTTTTTTCATCAATTAAAAATATTTATCTTAGTAATATCTCATCTTTTTCAGAACAACAAGAAAATTTGATAACAATTACTATTAACAAAAAAATGGTATTTTTTTTTAAAATAAATTATGATGAATCTAAAAAACAATTTAATTGTAATTTATATAATATTATATTTAATGAATTGACCTCTTTATTCTCAATCATATATGATTTTCTCTGGAATACTGTGGAAAAAAATGAAATACTGGAAAAACGCAATGTATTTCAACAAGATTTTATAGACATCGCGTCTCATCAATTGCGAAATCCTATTTTACCTATAGTAGGATTTTCTAAAACTTTAAAGTCAAAAATAAAAGATTCAACCATGCTGGAGTATCTTGATATAATTATTAAAAATGGGGAAAAATTAAGAGATATTGCAAATGATATGTTGGATGTTTCTAGAATTGAAACAAATTCATTAAGGATGAACAAAGAGTTTTTTGATATCAATTTAATTTTATTTAATATCGTTACTGAGTATCAGAATATTGCACTTAAAGAATCAGTTAATATTAAATTTATTTATTATGGTAAATCCGATTTATTTATCGAGGCTGATAAATCTCTAATTTCACAGGCATTTTATAATTTATTAAATAATTCATATTTTTTTACAAAAAATAATCAAGGACAGGAAATATTAGTCAGCTTGTTCCAAAAAAATAATTCTTCAATTACTATAACTATTGAAGATGAAGGACCTGGTATACAAGAAAAGGATCTTGATCAACTATTTACTAAATTTTTTACAAAAACAAGCGGTGGTACTGGTTTAGGCTTGTATATTTCTAAAAAGCTATTTGAGCTTCAAGGCGGAAGTATTGACGTAAAAAATAGATCCCCTGGTTTAGGCTTGAAATTTGTTGCACAAATCCCTATATCCACTCATCGTTATGAACCCTTTTCTCAATCAATAGAAAATAACTCTGATAATAATAAAATATTATTTATAGATGATTTTTCTGAAAATTTACATTTGATCAAAAATAAAATTCAAGAATTAGGATATGATATAGATTATTATGAGGATCCTTTAAATGCTATGGAATATTTTGTTCCAGGCCAATACTCTTTGGTTTTTTTAGGTATTGATATTGGAGGTCTTGATGGGTTTGATCTATACGATGAATTTAAAAAACGAGATAGTGGAATCAAAGGCTATTTTATGACATCTAATAAAATCAATAAGGATGCAATAGATGAGTTCTTTAATAAAGATAAGATGAACGACCGATTTCTTTATAAACCTATTTCATTAAATTCAATTGTAAAAATTATCAAAAAAGAGTTTAATAATTAATTTTAATCTATTTATCAGAAAATTTTATTATTTGTTAATTTTATAGTGGTCTATATGAATGTTTTAATTGTTGAAGATGATGCTGATATATGTCGCTTGTATTCAATTTGGCTTCAAGAATACAATTATCATTATGTTATTGCTAACAATGTTGAAGATGGACTTTATGAATATCACAAGTCGCTACAACAAAATCCTAAAACTCTCAATAATTTTGATTTAGTCATATTGGATTATGATCTGGCACCAACAAAAACTGACTCCTCTGTATCAACTAAAAATGGTTTGAATGTTGCAAAAGAAGTATTAAGTTTAAATAAAGATCAACGAATAATACTTGCTTCTGCATGGCCTCAAAAAATTTTTGATGAATATATAGAAACTTTAAAATGCTTCATAGAAATTCTTCAAAAGCCATTTGAAAAAGATCTTTTCATTAAAATGGTTCAAGATACATTTGTTTTTGACACCTTGAAAAAGGTTGTACAAGATATGAGAAAAAATAACAGAAATCCCAATAAACCCGATTCTGGAAGTTATGTCAATCTATTTGGACTTTTATGGAAATTGCAAAAAGATACTTTTGGTACTCGTGATAATTAACTTTAACTTTTTTAATAAGGTTTAATTTAAAGAACAGTTGAAATTTGATTATGTCTTCTATGAAGTATGTGCAAATAGATTTACAGAATGATATTGCTATCCTGAAAATAAATAGACCTGAAGCACTTAATGCAATGAATTTAGACGTTATATCCGAATTAACACGTGCAATAGATTTAATTTCTGTTGATCAAGGAATTAAGGTTCTAATTATTACTGGTTCCGGTGAACGTTCCTTTTGTGCTGGTGCCGATATTTCATATATGGTCGATATTGATGCTGTTACTGCTGAAAAATATGCCTCCTCTGCACAATCAATGTTGAATAAAATCGAAAAAATGGAAAAACCTGTAATTGCTGCTATAAATGGTTTTGCTCTTGGTGGTGGTTGTGAACTTGCTTTAGTTTGCGATATGAGAATAGCTTCTGATAATGCAAAGATAGGTCAACCTGAAGTTACAATAGGAATTCCTCCAGGATGGGGTGGAACTCAACGATTATTGAGAATAATTGGTCCAGCAAAGGCTAAAGAAATGATTTTTACAGGTAAAATGATCTCTGCTCATGAAGCTGAAAATATAGGCCTTGTTAATAAGCTTGTTTTCCTAACAGACGAAGATAAATCCAAATTGGATCCATCTATAGATCAAAATAATGATAAGGAAAAAAATATTGCACTATCAAAGATTCTTAATAGTAAACTTTTAGAGCAATCTATATCCTTCGCAAAAGAAATTACTAAAAATAGCTTTAATGCAATTAAAATTAGTAAAATGTTAATCAATAAAGGCACGGATGCAGATATAGATACAGGATTGAGATTAGAAATTTACGGTTGGGCATTATGTTTTGCCCATGAAGATCGACAAAAAATGATGTCTGCATTTCTTAATAAGAGTAAAAAATAATTTTTCACTATCTATTTTGTTGAAATTATTTTTGCCCCTCTACTAGGATTACATATAAAAGTTTTACATTCTATATCTAGTTTTTCATAAGTATCTTTCATAACCTCCGATATTTGCAATCCTTTATTTTTAGAGTTTGAAAATGCAATTGTGGCCGGACCCGCCCCACTGATCGCGAATGCTAGTGCTCCTGCTTGAAGTGATCTTTCTTTAACTTGTTCGTATCCTGGAATCAGTTTCTGTCTTACAGGCTCAATTATGCAATCGTCTATACCATTGCATATCATTTGTATATCTTTATTAAAAAAACCGGCGACAATGGTGCATGCATTTGAAAGATTCTGTACCATTTTTTTTAGAGGCACTTCTTTGGGCAGTATACTCCTTGCAAATTCAGTTTTCATTTTGGGCACATCTATTAACGGAACACAAACAACCAAAGTCAAATCCTTTGGTGATTTTATTTTTATAAATTCCAGTCCCGGTGTGCTCCTTACTATTACAAAATCTCCGAAAAATGATCCGGCAATATTGTCATAGTGTTTTACACCCGCACTGGCCAGTTCTCCTTCTGCAGCATAATTTAATAGTTTTGTATCTTGTATGTCTAGTTTAAAGATTTTATTAAATGCAACAGCAGTAGCAACCGCTGATGCTGCACTACTTCCCATTCCATATCCTGGAGGGATATTTTTTTCAATATCGATTATGCATTCATATTTATGCAAATTGTAGTCTGCAATGATTTTTTTTGCTACTTTTCCTGACGAATTCAGTTCTGGATCAATTGGAATACTTTTACTTCCTTCTCCTTTTGTCTTTATTTTGATGCTGTTGAGATTACTTCCTGATTTTTTTATTACCTTGAGAGTAACAATGTCTTCTAATGCATCTAATCCTAAACCGAAAACATCATAACCTGGACCTAAATTTGCTGTAGACGATGGTGCACTTGTTATACATTCTTGATATTCTATTTCATTTATTTTTCTCATTATTATTCACATTTCTGGACTATTTTTTTCTTCTCCTCTTTCTCCTTCTTCTCCCTGTGTGAATATTCGTGAAAGAGCTGCAGATAGATTTATCATTCCATTCATTGTTATATTTGATATTGCAATAGGGTTTGTTATATGTCCACTTTTAAATAGAGTTTTTATTAAATCCTTACTAAGTAGTGATTGCTCGAAATTTTTTTCTTTATCCAGAGAGTTTTGTAATGATGAAATGGAGTTGGACCATTCTAATACCTCGTTTAATTTATCTATTATTTTGTCTCGTTTGGTGAGAACATTAATTTGGGATGTATTTAATCGTAATTTAACTGATTGTGACAAAAACATTAACGATACATAATTAATTGGTGATTCAGCTAAAGTTCCATCAATGGTAAAAAGAGTTACTTTGTTATCTGAAAAAAAATTTGAAACAAAATACGGACCACTGGATCTAAAAGCGAATAATTCTATCTGCCCGGGTGTATCTACAATAATATAATCTGGATTTAGTTCGTCTACCTGGTTTTGTATTTCACTTAATTTGGTAGATATTAAATCATTTGCTAATATCAGTGAACCGTTTGGTCCTAAATTATAATTTTCCATAATGGAATAAATGTCAATAAAATCCCTCACATCTACATCTGGACTATAAGGTAAATTAACTACACCCGGATCTAAATTTATCGATATAGGGGTAATGTCATTGCTATTATACCATTCTAAAAGGTTAGATGTTAATAATGATTTTCCAGAACCAGCAGTACCAGCGATGAAAATAGTATACATTTGAATGAATTTTAAATCTTATTCTAATTTTATTGTTATATTTGTATCATTATTATACTCCTTTATTTGAATTAGTTGTTACAAGTTGAATTGGCGGTTACTTTCCATTCTTGCGAGTATAATACCCATAATACTTATGTTTGCATTTACTCCCGTATCAATACACAATATTTTTTCTGTTGGTGTTATCCCGTTTTTATTATCCTTTATGGCAACGATGGTAAAGATCTTTTTGCAAGCAATTAGATTTTACTATTTTATCCGAAAATTCATTGGAAATCATGTAAGTTCATTTTGGAAAATAGCTTTTGCTAGGTTGGCTGGTGAATTCGTAACCCAGACAACTCCTTCCTACGTAGGGGGTGAACTTGTGAGAATAGCATTTTTAACAAAAAACAATGTTCCTGCAGGAAAAGCTGCATGGGTCACTACTATGGAAATTATTGCAGATGTTTTTGTTGGTACAATATTGGCGTTTATAGCTGGTTTTAACGCACTAATTGAAGGCGCTACCTTTATTGGCATTTTATTAATTTTGATTGCACTTCCAACTTTTGGTTTCTGGTTTTTTATATTGATTTATTCTTCAAAAAAAAATATTAGGTTGCCATCATTTACATTAAAGTTATCTAAAAAATTTATTTCTGAAGAAAAGGCCGTACGTGGAATTAATTCTGTAAATAAAGCATTAGATGATTTATGCATGATGAGCAGAGAAAATTTTGGTTCGTTTAAATCTGTTAAAGTTTTTTCAATCGGAATAGCAATTACTTTATTGGCATTCTTTTTTCATGGGATTTCTTTTCTTGTATTAACTCACTCTATTGATAGCCATGTCGATTTATTTGTTTCTTTCATGGCTACCTCATCCTCTACTATTTTGGGAACTTTGCCTGTTACAATAGGCGGATCTGGTCTGGCAGAATTAGGTCTTTGGAGCTATATTACTCACTTGAATGATTTTTCGCAACTTGGACATATTCTTACTGATAGTCAATTAAATGTAATAATCGCTTGGCGTATAGCTTCATATCATATTCCTTTAATTATAATGTGGATTGCATTAATGAAATTAGCCCTATGGAAAAGTTATTCAAAACCGTCTTCGCATTCTACATTTACTGATAGTTAAGACCTATCGATGGAAAAACCATTTTTTTAATAATAATAATGATTTTGATACACAATTCCTGTTAAATATGTGTTAGAACTGCTTTTTTTTGCATCATGCAAAAAAGCAGTTAACTATGCTATATTTCTATGAAATCGTATGAAATTATGACTATTTACTTTGTAAATATTATTTTAAAACGTTAACAAAGAAAAAAACGATTTACTGGATTCATGCAACAAAAAATGTTAGAACAAAGTATGTTTTTTATCGCAGAAGAAAGATTATTTTCCCGATTTAATCAAAATTAACGGCAAACAAACATATCCAATCACGGAAGATGACGTTGGCGGCGGTATCCGGTAAACCTAAACTAAGCTTGTGATCAATTGATTAAATTTTTTGTAGACCATTATAATAAAGAATAGATCTCTTGCATAATTAGAAACATTTCAATCGGCTCACTATTGATGTACCTCCCTTCTTTTAGTGATGCTGTTTAATTATTCTATAGTTGACTAGACCCGATACTATATCTGACACCTTGTTATATTTTCTCAATTTGTTCCTAAATACATCGCTTTGTATCCTGTACTTTTTCAATCTGCTGATAGTATGTTCCACTACTATTCTCTTTTTGGAATGAATTCTGTTGTACTCT
>JBDUES010000099.1:0-9090 GCA_040297625.1 Candidatus Nitrosocosmicus sp.
ATTCGGTTAGACTGAAAAATATGATACAGGAAATGATGTTGAAAGCATCATTGTATAACAAGATGATATCTATTTAGACAAAATATGTTATAGGATTATAGAATTTTAATAATCATGCAACAAAGCACTTTGAATACAATAAAGATATTGATTGAAAATAATGGGTTTGTTGTTATATTGGTTATTATGGGGTGGAATAGAAAAAATGAGGTGACTAGACCGCAAAACTTCAAGAAAAAGGATTTGATAGAATGGATAAATTCTTGAAAAAATATATGGACTATTTCTGTTTGAATAACATGAGATAAAATGGACCTATGCTGAGCGAAATTATTGAGCATATGCCTTGAACTAAGGCAATTGATATAGTATTTTAGATGTTGTAGTGTATAGTTCTAGTTGCTTTGAGATTTCACCAGTGACTATGCGACTGGTTTTATCTATTACAATTTTGTTTTATTTGTAAAATTAAAAAGTTGTGGAGTTTTTTAGTCTTCTAATAACTATTGTTTTGAATGAATGGTTTGTACATTAAGCAATCCTTCAATCTCATTATTCATTTTCAAGAAAGTCAAACCCTTCTCAGTTGTCTTATATACAGGGGTTCCTTCTAAATATTCTATCAAATTATTTTCTATTAAAATTGAAAGATATTCTTTTAATTGATTATAACTTAAAAAAGCTTTATACATGATTTTTGTCTTGGTTGAGCCACCATTTGCTGCTTCAAGTATCATTGCTACTATTTCGGTTCTACTTCGGTATTTCATGTTATTACTTATTCCATCATAATATATTTAAGTATCTATCGATTAATTGGTTAATTTGTTGCAGATTTCAATTTTTTGATATATTGACCAAAAAGATCGAATGATCTGTGATTATTTGAAAGTGTGGTAAAAGCAAAATCATTTTTCTATCCGTTTCTTTTAAAATTCGATGAATTGATAAATCTATTTTTACCATTTGATTCATCATGATTTTTCATTTAATATTTTTGGCTGGATTGTGAGTTGTTATAACCATTATGCAAACATTGTACGACTATAATCAATGCAAGTTTAATTTAAGAATCTAACCTAATCTATGGGATTTAATTATAATGTGTCGCAATTATTAATTGAGTCATCAGACTAACACTTACTGACATTCTATGAGACGACAAGTTTACATAACCAATACATATTTCTTAATAAATTGATATGTACTCAAATCTGTTGAAATGATCATTTAAATGTTGTATAATCTGTAATTTATAACTAATAAAATACATTTTTAATACATATAAAAAAATTAGAAATTATTTTCTTTTTAATTATATGAAAATAACTAGGCAATTTTATGCAGTACCATCTAACAAAAGTACGCTAAATAATTCCAGATTATCACATTAAGATTTATAACAAAAAAGTTTACAGTTAATTGATATTTTCTTTGATATAATTATATATTATAAATAATTTAATTTAGTGAACTCGTACAAAATGATAAATTATTAAATTATTTGTGTTGGGCTTTATATTTTGTGGTTTTTTTATTTTGATAATTTTTTTGATACTGATACTTATTTATGGATAAAAAGGTGTTACTATTTGTATAATTATTTACGCAATTATTCGAAAAGGTTTGGATATTTATATTTTATAATATATCAGAAATTATCTTTTATTGACATTTTTATATTATTAATGTTGTTATCGTATTTTCAAAGTGTGCAAACTGGATTTGAAATCAAATAATGGTTTTTAATTGTGTTGATCTTATAGGTATTAATATCTTTTTTTTATTGTATTATTAAGAATCAAATTTGCTGACGTGTGAACCTGTATACTATATTCTAATTCTTCTTGCAATAAACTAATCACAAGAATAATGAAAATTCTTTAAGTTGAGTAAAGATGCGAACTTTAATTCACAACAAGTAATTCATTTTTCTGGCAGGAATGGTGGTCTACAAGGCATTGGTTTAATATTGCAGTTTTGTTTCCTATATCCCATTTATAATTTCCAGTGCCATTATCTCTGACAACATCCCAAAAATCATAATTTTCACTAATACGATCGCCTGCCTTATTGAGTTGTATCTTCCCTGACATGCCATCAAATGATTCTGATGTGTCAACAACAATCTGTTTGAATGATTTGGTTACATTTTTTTGATCATTAGTAATGGTATTGTTTTTATAAAGACTCTGCGAGGCTATCCAATATGAATCATAAGCTATTGCAGGATATGTTATTGAACCTACTTCATGTAATTCTTTTTCTAATGCTTTTTCTAGATCTTTAACTTTCTCTGTCTCGCTATCTATTGAATACAATGGATTAGTAAGATTGGTTTTCATTGCAAATAATGCCGCATCGACATTCTTTGTTATTTGAGCGTTTTGTGCTATGCTATCACTACCATACCATTTTACTTTTCCTAGTATTTCGTAAAGAGGTGCTTGGATCAGGATGGGTGTTATCTCATCAAAAGATATTGCATATACTGCCACAGAATCCGCTCCATATTTTTTTACCGCGTCTGAGACAATTACGCTTAATTTTTTTAGTTCTTGATTCCACATAATGAAATTTATTCGATGTAGACTTGTTGCAAAAATACCGGTGTGAGGCGTATAATTAACACCTTCTTCCACTTTTCCGCCAAGTTTTTCAAAATTAGTTTTAGTGGAGTTATAAAGTTCATTTCCATAAATATCGCCTCTCCAAAAGGGAACAATAGCTTTTTTCCCATCTCTAATCATTTTTTCCGCAATTATTTTTCCTTGATATGTATCATCAGGGACTAAGCGAAAAAGATTGTCTCCTTCAATGGAAAGTAATGGCGAAGTACTTGCATAACTGATGAGTATGATGTTATTAGCATCTGCATATTCTTTGACGGCTGATACTGCATTACTTGTTGCCGGCCCTACAATAATGTTCGCACCATTTTCATGCAATTTTTTAATTGCTATGAGACTCTCTTGAGGACTTGTCTTTGAATCTGCCATTAATAGATGAAAGTGAGATGAAGAATTAATGTCTTGAAAATGCTTGTTTACATCATATTCAGCTTTTTCTAAAGCAACCTTGACCGATTTACCCATGGAGGATAGGGAGCCGGTAAATGGTAAAATGGCACCAATCACAAATTCCTTTTTTCCATTAACTTGGTTTGAGGGGGAGAGTTGAAAATTAAAAGTCCTTTTATTAATGAAATAATTACTATCATTATTGCTGAAAACGTTGGCAGTAGTATACAATCCAAAAATTATTATTAGTGTTATTAACGGTAATAATGAGCCAATCAGAACCTTTTTAGAAAATATCTTAGTTATTCTTGTAAAGGACCTAAAAATGAGACCATTTGGCTGCTGCCATTTGATCGAATATCTCAGATACCATGCAAGACCTCCTGCAATTAACAAATAATGTGCAGATAATAATAAAGCAGAAATCCATAATTGTTCAACAAATGAGGTTAGAACAATAATTGCAAACCAGCTATCTCCTACAACTATTGCTAAAAGTCCAACTAGTTCAGAGACCCAGGGAATAAAGTGGTGTTTTTCATCCTTTATTCCAATGATGATCACCAAAGCAAGAACCGTTAGAATTGAGTTAAAAGTGGGATATGCTACTGTGACAGCAAAGAGCATAAGACCTCTGAAACTTGATGTTTCTGTTAGATTAAGAGTCAAGTTTAATATATAAATTAAAAATAATCCTGTAACTGCGATTATTAAAAAAAGGATTTTATTATTTATAGTGCGACCAATTTCCCTGTATGTTATTATCATTCGATATATTAGAAATCCATATGCAGACAGCAAGAATACATCTGCTAAAGAAGGTACTGGTGATACAATATCGAGCACTATTTCATAATATCACCAGATTATATTTGCTATAAACCAAAAAACAAGTCCAAGTGTTAGATGAATTTTAGTTTTATCTTTTTTACTATTGCTACTACTATTACTACTGTATTTATCCTTTAAGAGAACCATTACGGAGAGTGCTGCAGCAATAAGAGAATTTATAATCAAAATCCAACTTGAATAAATTATTTTATTTTCTGGATCCGCAAAAATAATAATAAAGTTTGTTATGGATATCGAAATGATTACTCCCAAGAACAAATACAGCGGTTTCAATTATTCTCTTTTTTTTATTATATTGGTATTAAAATCTTTAACAAATTATTCTTAACGTCTAATTTTTATTTATTATGATTCTAGCGTTATTTTACTTTTATAAATAATGATTTATACTATTGAAATTATTGGAGATATTAATTTTAATTTAAAGTAGCCAATATTTAAAGTGCTTAAATATTTCATTTATATGATATTTTTTTTAATTTAACTATTTTATAACAATTTATGGTGATATTATTAAAAATATTTATTTATATATGCGATTTCTGTTTATATCCTGTATTTTGAAATGATTCCTTATTACCTTTTGTATTAACAAATAGATTATTACTAGCATTAGTAAAGTAAAATGATTTAAATTCATTATTAATTAAAAAATGGGAGAATGGATAAATAATTTCTAATGCAAATATATAAGATGGATAATTATTATTCAAATTCAAAAACTATCAATCGGTCATATTGTCATCACAAAAAGATGTTTTGGTTTTTATTTCTGTCATTCAGATTATTTTCTCTATTTTTCTATTTTATTATTGAAAATACAAATTATATACTGATACTCTTTTTTTGTTCCTGCTATTGCCTTGTTCAAATATAGAGCCGAAAGTAACAGTTGATGGTTTTCCCAGCATCATTGAATGTATATATTATTTTATATCCAGTCCTGATACTGTATCTTTTTTTCCTAGATTGGGTATTTGTTTGAAGATCTTGACATTTAAATTTCTCTATGGATGAACATTTTATATTCTTCAGAAATAAGGTAATTAGAGGTATGGATTTTCACATTCTGGATCTACAAACTTAATTATGTTGAACGAATTAATTATTATAGGTGCCTTAATTTTAAAACTATATATTCAAATTATGTATATACAAATGGCTAGTTCTAATTTGTTAATAGGATTACAGGGACTTTTTTTTGCAGGGAATTTGTATGGATTAAAATTAAATAGATCTTTAATCCTTGAAGGTATAATAGCCGGCTGGATGTTTAACTTTTTTACAATTTTTATATGTTTTCTATAAAGGCGGTAATTCTTTATAATTATTATTACCTTCTCATCTACTGTTATCAACAATATCGTCAACATCATAATCAACAATAATAATATCACCTTTTCTATCGCAGGAATTTTCAAAATGTTTATCATTCTAAATCTTTGTGCACATTGTTTGATTGATATATTTGATTTTCTCGAGACCTACAAATTCTCTACTCTCATCAATATCCGAGGGATTTTATCTTATTAATTTATCATTTATTGATAATTTACTTTGACTTTTGAGATTTCCGTTTCTCTGGCTATTTGATTCATGGATTTGCCTCGTAGTTTCTTTTGTATCACTATCAATTTATCCGACAACTGTTGTTATTTAGGATTGACTACTTTTAAGGTAGTAGTATATTGGTCAACTCCATTATAAAAGTGTTCAATATATCGGTCATTTCGGTCAATTAACTGGTCAAACCGGTCAGGAAATCGGTCAAATTGTCTTTATAATCATATTAAAGAGGGAATAGAGTCGGTAAATATTATTGTTTAGAAAATGCTCGTCGATTAGACTGTTAGAATCTATCAAATAACAATGGATTGGGTGGTTAGTATAATTGTTACATGATTCCCTGTAGATATATTTAATGCTATATTTCATTGTCGAATTAAAATACGTATCTACCTTTCGTATTGCTGTGGGTGCGAAAAAATAGCTCTATCTAATAGTGAGTGTATCACAATAATGTCGACCCTTTACAATGTATTGTTATAAAAAAGATTTATGACCAATAAATATCGTCTATTTATATAGTCATATTAAATCATGTAAGGGAGTTACTCTGAGTCACTTGTAATTTTTTCTTTTTTTTTCTTTTATTTATAAAAACTAGCAATTTTATATTTTATATTATACATCGCATGATGATTTGTCAAATTTATTTGAACTATTGTGTGATCTTTTTCATGAATGCATCATTTGATATTCCGGAAGGGTATTCTTCTATCCCCTTTCAATCGAAAATAATTATCTTTTGGCATTAGAATAAGAATCCGAACGAAAATAGGAAAATAATCAAGTAAATCTTCAATCTAAGATGGTATAATGTCCGGTGTTATACCTAGATTTTTACAATTGAAATAAATCTCCTGTACAAAAGTGGAATATTCTAGATGGTTTTTTCCATTACCCTCATCGCCACTTTATGTCGTCATCCTCATTACCATCCTCTGCAATCCCGTGATTCATTAATTGTACCATTCAATAGCCTTGAGCACATTGGCCCACGGAAATGCCCGATTTTTTACCTGCAGCAGCAAAGTCCCTTAATTCTTCAAAATTGGGGTATCCTTATTCTCCTTTTCCACTCACTGATTACATTGGATACATTGGCTGTGGATATTCTAATTTCTTTAGCTATTTGATCACTGGATTTACCATTAAGATATCTTGTATCACCAGGTGGTTAATAGAGCGGGATGGATATGTCAATCCTTTTATACATAATATTATAGACTAAAATCTTTTTAAAGAAAATAAATCTTGAACTATTAATCTATCCGTCACTTTCTCTGTCATCCCGTCACTTTCTCTGTCATCCCGTCACAAAAACCGTCATTTTTTGTTTTTGCTCAAGAATGAGCGTGATTTAAGCACGAGAGGGAAATATACTAATAGTTCATACCACTAATTGTTGGATATATTATTGACGAGAATTTTTATTAGGCATCGAAGTAGGCGGTACTAGTATTAAAATTACTTAATTTCTTGATTGTATAGTTAATGCTGTATCTCATTGTGTATGACAATGCGCTTCCTCGTTTCTTTATACTAGAGGTACCGCAAAAAATATTCCTTATTTAATAGCAAGAGTATGAAAGGAGAGGACCCTCTGATTCACATTGTTATCTAAAAGATTTTTGAACGAGAATATCGCTACTTTTTTAGTCATCGTAAATCCAAATAAAGGAGTAACCCAGCGTTACTCATAGATTTGTTTTTTTCTTTTTTCTTTTTTCTTTTTTCTTTTTTCTTTTTTGCTTTATTTGCAAATTAGCAATTTTATATTCTAGATTATGAATCGCTATAGGGATCGATTCGGAATCGCTCATACATTCTTTTTATAAAAGTCCATCACTATGCTATTTACAAAATTTAGAAAAAAATCAAGGAATTTGGTAAAATTTTAACTTCTAGATAAATCTATTAATATTGTATACGCTTTTTCTTTATCCGCAGTCTCATGTGTTTAAATATATCCGATTATGAGGTAGAGGTTGAGCTACATTTACTATGATATCATTCTTTATCTGTAATTGTATAATGTGAATATAAAATTGAAGTTTATATAACCGCAGATTTCAAAAGAATATAAAATATAGGGTTGCCTGACTCTTGTCCAACCTATTGATGTATAATATATAAATACAGTTTAAACTCTGTTAAACATAACATATAGTTGTGGTAAAGATTATCCCAATCAAAGAAGACGTATTCAATAAACTAACGTTACAAAAGGGAGAGGATGAAAGTTTTAGTGGTTTGTTTGAAAGGTTATTAGAGAATTAGGTTTGCGATATCCAGACACTCATAAGATTGAGAGGTTCAGTAGAATTTTAATTGGGGTCGTAAATGAAAAGAGAGAATTGCTTCGAGATTTTTGATGTAGTAAAGAGGGAATATGTTTGATAATAATAGATACTGATGCTTTGATTGAGATATTAAATAAAAAATCATTGAAAGGCCAGGAATTTATGAAAAGATGGAACAAAGTAGAGAAAGCTTTGCAATTACATCCATAACTCTATGAAATTCTGCATTATTTTATGAAGATGAAGATGAAATGAATATTCTTCCACCAATACATCTATTACATGTATATGGATTTTCTAAAGAAGCTGCAAAAAAAGCAGCAGAACTAGAAATAGAATTAGAAAACAGGGGTAGAAAAGTAAAGGCAACAATTTTGATAATAGCTTCTATTGTTATCAATGAAAAAGCGACTTTATGTATCTTGAATAAAGATTTTAATGATCTAAAAGATCAGGGATTAAGATTGTTCTTGTAGTAATTAATTACTTTTTTATAAAATATAATTTAGGCAACATTATCTTTTAACTTGATGATAATAAGATATTTTCAATATTTTTATATCCTTTTTTAAATTTTTTATTATTTTGTTAGGGTATAATTTTGATGTATATCATCGGAACAAGTATCAAATATTTTCATTCTTAATCTTTATTTTATGCTTAAATTTAATGAGAAAACAAACATATGAGTATAATATAATGTGGATAATACTTTAGTAAATATTTCTCTGATACCTTCTTACCAATATACATAATCAATTTAAAGTTCTATCATTGTCTTTTATTAATACAATGGTATCAAACCAAGATAAAAATACTTTAGTAAAAAGACAGTTTACTATTCGATACCAATCTGAAGAAGAAGGTGGGTTTAGCGGCCAATGTCTTGAATTACCTGGAGCAATAAGCCAAAGGGAAACTATAGAAGAATTAGTATAAAATATGAAAGATGCTATCATTAGTTTAATATTGGAATCTATTAAGCAAGAGGCAGATCTAAAAGATAAAAAATCGCTAGTTATTGAACTTGTACGAATTATTGGTTTTTTTAAGTTGACCCTTCTGTGAGTTTAAAAAATAAGGATCACAATCAGATATTTAAGTATTGACTAAACATCATGTTTACGGTAGAATGACAAAGTGGTAGGCAGCCATATTCAATTAAAACACAAAGACGGTCGGTAGAAGAGTTACTGTTCCAAGACATAGCCCAATTAAAATTGGTGTGCTTTGTTGCATGATTATTTTAAATCGTTTTTTGTTAACGTTTTAGTGTCGAGGACAAAATGGAAATAGTCATAATTTAAATTGATTAACTAAGAAAGTGACATAGTTTTAACTGTTTTTCGAAT
>JBDUES010000100.1:0-17192 GCA_040297625.1 Candidatus Nitrosocosmicus sp.
GGCTCCAATCATAAATCATAGGAGTGATGATTTTAGAACACTTTACAAATCAATTATTGAAAAAACTCAAAAACTGTTCCAAACAGAAAGTGATATTGTATTATTATCCTCTTCCGGTACTGGTGCTGTCGAGGCTTCTGTTGTTAATCTTATAAAAAAAGGTGATAAGGCTGTAATTCCAGTAAATGGAGAATTTAGTACCCGATTGGCAGATTTAATTGATAGCTGGGGTGGTCAAGCAATAAGAATTGAATCACAATTTGGTGAAAACCCTCCATATGAAAAATTTGAGCAAGTATTTGATGAACACAAGGATATAAAGGCACTTTATGCAGTTTATAATGAAACATCTACAGGAACAACAATTCGCTATATGGATAAGCTTGGGGATTTATGTGCAAAGCAGGATTGTTTCTTTATCGCAGACTCCGTTTCTATTTTGGGAGGAGACGAGTTACCTACAGACAAGTGGAATATTGATATATGCATTACTGCATCTCAAAAAGCTATAGCTGCACCTCCAGGCGTTTCACCGATATCTGTTAGTCCAAAAGCAAAAAAATATATGCAGGAAAACACATCGCCAATATTATATTTAAATTTAAAAAGATATTTTAAATTTTATCAAGAACATTTTGAAACTCCATTTACTCCTGCATTGCCTCTTTGTTATGCTTATAACGAGGCCCTAGATATGATTCTTGAAGAGGGGCTGGATAGACGTATAAAAAGACATAGGCAATGCGCTGATGCATTTTATACTGGATTGGGCGCTATGGGTTTAACACCTTTTGCCAAACCCGATGCAAGAAGCAATCTTGTAATAGCAGTGAATTATTTACCTGGTGTAGATGATAAAAAATTCAGAGATCTTTTATCAAATGAATTCAAGGTATTGGTGGCTGGTGGTTTTGGGAATTTAAAGGGTAAAGTGTTTAGAATAGGGTCTATGGGCGAGGTAAATAAATATCATGTGATACGAACTTTATCATCGGTAGAATCAGCCTTGAATATATTGGGAATGAAAGTTCCACCAAACTCTATTAATAAAGCTATGGAAAAATTTTAATTATTTTAATTATTTATTTTATTTATTTGGATATCAATGTTTAAAGATCTACTTGTGCTCTTTCTATCTCTATATGTGCATATGTATGTATTTATTATAATTTAGCATTAAAAGAACCTGACCTGCGATAGTTATTCTTTGCTCTATTTATTTATTTATTTATTTATTGTACCCTTTTTCTAGTGTTTTTTATCATCAAGATCTTTGATAAGTACTGCAAAATATATTTAAAATTATTAATTCTCTTTTGCTATCATTTTTTGTCAAACTTAATATATGGAAAATTGATAGCGATTTTTATGACTTTAGAAAAAGGTTCTCTTATTCTATTAGATTATACAGCTAAGATTAAAGATACCGATGAAATTTTTGAAACAACTAGAGAAAACGATGTTAAAAATTCTGAAGGTTTTGATCCATCAAGAAAATATGAACCTAGGTTATTAGGCGTAGGTGAAGGTTGGGTTTTGAAAGGTCTGGATGATGCATTGCTTAATGCTAATATGGATGAACCTTTGAATATTGAGATTCCTCCTGAGAAAGCCTTTGGAGAACGAGACCCATCTAAAGTACGAATGATTCCATTACGTAAATTGGGTGAAAAGGCTAATGAAGTTGGAGTTGGGGATGTTATAGAACTAGATGAAAGAATGGGAATTGTACGTTTTATTGGTTCGGGGCGTGTACAGGTGGATTTCAATCACAAATATGCTGGAAGAACTTTGATCTATGACGCTAATATTATAAAAAAAATAGAAAGCGACGATGAAAAAATTACTAGTCTGATTAGACGTAGACTGCCTATCGATTCAGCTGATATACGTTATGAAACAAAAGATTCCGAACTTGAAATTAGTCTCCCTGAAAAAATATTCCTCTTAGATGGACTTCAAATAATAAAAAGAGGAATTGTTGGTGATATTTCCAAATTTGTCTCTGCTTTTAAAAATATTATTTTCATAGAAAAATATCCTAATTCTAATATTGTCATTGCACAACAAGATTCTGATACCGTTACTAATACTGATGATAAAAATGTAGATTCTTTTAATCATAAAGATTCTGAACATAAAAAGACTGAAACCAATGGTAATACTTCTGCTGATACTGCCGATGATAATATTTCTGAAACATCCCCTACAACAGCCACAGCACCTCCTCAAGAAGTGGGAAAAAAAGAATCTAAAAAGGCCAAAAAATAATTTTTTTATTTTATTTTATTTATTATATGTCAACCAGAAATATTTTATTGTTAATTGTTGGAAATCTATGTTAATTAATTAATTAATATGCCTAGATAATTCCAACTTCTTGAATTAAATCTTCGATTTGATTTTTATCAAGGACTACCTTGTTAAGAATAGTATATCTTTCAGGTCTTATTTTTCTTGCAAGATAAAATGCCTGAATTATTTCATCCTTGTCTGATTTAATTTCTTTAGCTGTGGTAGGTGCACCTAAAATTTCAAGAGCATTTTTTATTTCAACCCAATTTAATTTATGTAATTTTGCCATTATTATTGTTCCAATCCCTACTCTTTCGCCATGAAGACCGCATTTGCCATTTGTAATATACTCTAAAGCATGACTAAATAGATGTTCTGAGCCAGAACATGGTCTACTGCTTCCTGCAATTCCTGCCGCAACTCCTGAACTTATCAACCCTTCTACTATTGTCCTTGTTATTTGTTTATCAATTTGATTATTTTTTTTTATGATGCTGTTCTTTGAGATATCCAATATCATCTTTGCACTTAAATATGATAGGTTAGCTGCATATTCTCCAAAATATTCATTAATATCGTCTCTTGCAAGTTCCCAGTCTTTAATGGCTGTTATTTTTGCAATTAGGTCTCCACAACCACTAGCTAGTAATTTATATGGTGCGTTTGATATTATGTTTAAATCTGCTATTATTTCAATAGGTGTTTCTACTTTAATTGAATAGGGTTTACTACCGCCTCTTAAAGATACAAACGGACTTGAAATCCCATCATGTGAGGCTGAGGTTGGAATACTTATGAATGGTTTTTTTAAATTGTTTGCTGTCATTTTTCCTATATCTATGCACCGGCCACCACCTAATCCTACAATTATTTCAATTTTCTCATTTTTCAATTCCTTTTCTATTTTTTCTACACTTTGAAAGGATGCATCACCTGCTATGATCCATTGATATTGTATATTATTTTCAAGAAAATTATCTTCGATTAAATTATTTATTTTATTTTTAACATTTATTCCAGTTATTAAAGCAATTTTATCATTTTTTAATATATTTTCTTTAATAAATTCTCTTGTATTGTTTAGTATTCTATCACCAATTATTACCCTTCTGGGTAATTGCATTATGTGGGTCGTGGAATAACTCAACTTTTTTAAGATAAATATAATAAAGAAAAATTCATGAAAAAAACTAAAAGTTTTATTTTATTGGTTATTATTCGACTTTAGCTTCTACCAACTCAGCTGTTGCATAACCTCTTCCTACACGTGTTACTTTTACTTTTACTTTATCTCCAACTTTTGTATTTGGGACAAAAATTACTAGTCCTTGAATCCTTCCTACACCCGCGTCTCCTCTTTTACTCATGGATTCGATATTTACTTCATGTTCTTCACCTGCATTTACTGGTGACGGTTTAAAAAATCTATTATAGCTTCCGCCTCCGTTTCCATTTTCATTTCCTTCCCTTCTAGGGAATCTGCCTCTTTGATTATTATCACCTGAATTTGGTGAAATTTGTTCTACACCTGATGGTTGTGATTCATTACTTTCCAAACTATCTCAGTAGTTTGTTATAATACTATTACATATTTCAACTTTGATATTTTAAATTTATATTATTGATATATTTTTGCGTAAATTAAAATACTTTTTTATTGTATTATGTATATTGATGCTTTCAACATTACTTTTGAATGATATTATTGATGAATTTATTGAAGTACGAGAGAAGACCATGGAACTTTTTTCTCCATTGGATATAGAAGATGCTGTGATTCAATCAAGTACCTTTGGAAGTCCTCCTAATTGGCATATCGCTCATGTTACATGGTTTTTTCATAAAATACTTGAAAAATACAACAGTAGCAGTGGGATTGATATCGAAAATAATTTTAATCTAGATTATCTTAATTCTTATTATCACAAATATGGGAAGATTTTAACAAAAAGCGAAAGAGGACAATACCCTCGGCCAACTGTAACACAATCTATAAAATATAGAAAAGAAATTGAAACACATTTTATAGATTTTTTAAAGTCGTTTGATAAAATAGACTTTTCTGATAAATTAATCCTAGATATTTTTACAGCGGTAAATCATGAACTACAGCATCAGGAATTAATGGTCTATGACTTTCAGCATTATTTTAATAGGTTTACGGATGAAAGCGACAACTATTGTCCTAAACAAAGAACTAGAAAGATGCCCATAAAAGAAAAAATAAACACAGAGATGGTTGATATTCCTGGTGGAATCTATGATATAGGTTATAATGGTACAGGTTTTTGTTATGATAATGAATTGCCAGAAAATAAAATATACTTGAATCCTTATAGAATTGACAATTCCCTTGTTACTAATGAAGAGTTTCTTCGTTTTATGGATGACGGAGGATATGAAAACTACAAGTATTGGTTAGCTGATGGCTGGGACTTGGCAGTGGAGGAAAATTGGGCTTGTCCTTTATATTGGTATTTTGATAAAAATAAAAAAAAATGGTTTAAAAAAGATTTTAGTGGAATTCATGAAATCGTTCTTGACGAACCTGTTGTAAATGTGAGTTATTATGAATCAGATGCTTTTGCAAAATGGGCAAAAAAAAGATTACCTACCGAAGCTGAATGGGAGAAAGCTGCTTCATGGGATGAAAAAAATAAATTAAAAACCATTTTCCCATGGGGTAATCAATGTCCTACCAGGGATCACTCCAACCTTTTTGAATCTTATCTATGGAGTCCATCTATAGTGGGAACTTATCCAGCAGGAAAAAGTCACTATGGTTGTCATCAAATGATAGGTGATGTATGGGAATGGACTTCATCAGAGTATATGTTATACCCTGGGTTTAAATCGCGATTTGAAGAATATACTGACAAATGGGCTATAAATCAAAAAGTATTACGTGGCGGCTGTTTCACAACATCTGTAAAACAGATTAGAAATAGTTATAGAAATTATTACAAGCCCCATGAGCGAATTCCATTCGCAGGTTTTAGGTGTGCAAAAGACTTTATCTAAATTTCTCCTTCTGGTATTTTTTATTGGTTAGCTCAGCTTTAAATTGTAAAAATAATAAAAAAATTATGGTTAATAATGATAGTAGACATTTTATTTATTTCATTTAATAAAATGAAAAATCTATTTTTCTTCTCCTTTTATCATAATACTGTTCTGCTACATTAAATATCTGGAGGAATATGCTAATGTATTGAATGTGATTTAAAATTTTGTTATAGTGATATTTTTTTCAGGGCTGGAATTTCCATTAATTTTAAAGAAAGATTGATTTGGTTTTTGTGTTTTGATATTGATAAAGCCTCATTTGGAAAATAGATCAAGATATTATAGGTTTTAAACTAATTCGTTGATTATAAGAAAAATATGGTTGTTGTTATTGTTATTGTTATTGTTATTGCGTTCCTCTGTATCCTTCTTCTCTTCTATCTGCTTGATTGTTATATTGAATTGAATACAAAAAACAATAATTCATGCTGCTCAATCAAATTAGGTAAAATTATGTTTTGATAAAATAGAAAATGATTTCATCCAGAATGTCATTGATGTTAATAATTTATCGATATAAATAGTCAACAAACTATATTTGAAGATTAAAATTATAATTCGTTAAAAAAGTTAGCATAACTTATATTTTGGATGAGTAAATTGCCTCATTATGGCAAAAGGTTCCAGAAGAGGAGGAAGGGTTCGTGATAAATGGAGAGATAAGCAATGGATAATAGTGAATGCTCCACCCGCCTTTGAACAAGTTCCACTAAATTATATTCCTATTTCGGATGTAAATACTGCTAAAGGTCGAGTTATTGAAAATACCTTATACGATGTTCTTAAACAAGATCCAACTCAGCATCAAACAAAAATATTCGTTCAAATTGATAAAATCAATTCAGGGATCGCGTCTACCATTTTCAAAGGTCATGAATATGCTAAAGAATTTCTTAGAAGTCTTATTAGACGTGGAAGTTCGATGATAAATTATGTTCATGAATATACTACTGCAGATGGTTATGTTTTTAGAGTTTCTGCTACTGCATTTAGTCAAAGACGAATAAACTCATCCAAACAGCATGAAATTCGATTAACCATGAATAACGTTCTAGCAGAAAGAATACCTCAATTATCATTGAATGAATTTGTAAAGGAAGTAACAATGGGAAAAATGGGTTCTGATTTGATGGATATATCCAAAAAAATAGCTGTTATCAGACACGTGGGTATAAAAAAAACTAAACTTATTTCATCTCCTATTCAAAAAGATGGCGATCTTTCAGTTACTGAAAATCAGATTCATTCGGAGAATGAGGTCGAGGACGAAGTCGATGAATTGCCTACTACTGGTACTACTGATGCTGTTGATATGGGAGAGGGAAAAGAAAAAGGAGAATCAGATGAAGATGAAACTATCGAATCTTCTACTGTAAATCCTTCAAAAATTATTTAATTTTTTTAGATTTTTCTTAAAAAAAATTGTATTCGTCGATCGAGATTTCAATATTAATCCATGCAACTGAGAATGAAAGTAAAGTTTTAAAGTCTTTTATTGAGTTTGTAGGACAATCTGGCGACTCCCTTAAAATGGAATCTATAAAAACAGAAGGTCATTGGAAAAATTCCATACTTAGATTAATAATTTCTATTAATATGGATGCTGATAAAATATTTGACAAGTTATATACACATTTAGTTGAAATCTATGGTGAATCTGATACCAATAATTATATAAAAACTAATACAGATAAAAAAGGATATTTTTATGCACGTTTAGATAAACAAAAATTTTGTATTGGAAAAATCATTCTCTCTGATAGAGATTCTGTACGTATGGTTTTTAAAAAATTAGGAAAATTTGAATTACAAATCAGAGGCTGATAAAAATAATTAAAACAGTGGATCTAAATACAAACTTATTATACTCAGAAAATTTAATAAAAATTTTAAAAAATTATTTTGGTATGGATATTTTGGGGTTTTATTTTGATAAAAATACATGTATTTTGGATAGACAAGAAAATATTGTTCTAAGGAAAAATTATGGTTCCTCAAATGATTCCAATAGTAAAGATAGTAAAAGCAAAAATTTTTTCCTCATTAGTTCGATTTTTAAAGGACGTATTGATGAAAATTTTTATAATGCTGATATATTAACTGTTAAGAGTTTGCTTAATATTAAATCTCTTTTAAAAAAATACAACGGAAAAAATATTGGAATTGAATTTTTAATTTCTGATATTAGATATTGTGATAATAATGAACTAGGAAAATGGTTTTTTGATATGAAATGGATTTATGAGTTATGTAAAAAGTATAATTTTCAATTTATTTTATCCAGCGGGGCTAATAGGTATTTTGAATTAATTTCAACAAAAGTTTTTAATACTATTTTGGAAAAAGTTAATATTGAAAATAGAAAATATTGGACTGATCTCAATATTTGGTTAGATGATAAAAAAAGGAGTAGTAGTGGTGTATAGTATATGACACTTGCTAAAAAAAAGTTTCGATATGCTTGTATTTATATACAAAAAGATAATGACGATGATTTTACTTTTTCAGATTTTACGAGAGAGTTTTACAAACGACTTATTGGATTGTACGGTAGTATTGATTTTCATAAATCTGATATTAGAATAGTTAAGGTTGTTACAATACCTTCAAAATTTGTAATAATAAAATGCAGGTTAGAGTATATTGATAATGTGTTGTTATCATTGTATTTTGCAAATTGCCCTCTTTTCATTTTACCCGTTTCAGGAACTATCAAGCAGTTAAAGAAAAGAATTCAACAATTTTTAATATCTACAGATTTTCTAATGGATAGCTAAGTATAAACATAACTTAAATCAAATACCTTTAAATCGAGAAACAAAAATGGTGGATATAACTTTTTTTAATCCTTTATCTGATGATTCGGAAAATTGTTTTAATGATAATGGTAATAATGATGAGGATTTTGAGCATAAAAATTCTCCTTCTCCTCCTCCTGCTGCCGCTATCACTAACAAAAAAAAAATTAAAGCTGTAGCATTACTTTCCGGAGGACTTGACAGTAATTTATCGGTGCGTATGATGAAAGAACAAAACATAGAGGTAGAAGCGGTTGCAATTAAAACTCCTTTCTGTGATTTTGATTGCGGAAAAGGTTGTGGTCATAAAGTTATGGAGGTATCTTCAGAACTTGGTATTGAATTAAAAACGATATATTTAGGTAAAGAATACTTGACCATGTTAAAAAATCCAAAACATGGTTATGGTTCTGGAATGAATCCATGCATTGATTGTAGGATGATGATGTATGACGAAGCAAAAAAACATATGAAAAAAATAGGCGCAGATTTTTTAATAACTGGAGAAGTCTTACACCAAAGACCCATGAGCCAAAATTCAAATGCTTTATCTGTGATTGAAAAAGAAACAGGCATGGAAGGCAAAGTTCTTAGACCTTTGTCTGCCCAGCTTTTACCTAAAACAGAACCAGAAAAGAAAGGTCTAGTTAATAGATCTTTATTGGGTTCTATCCAAGGTCGCTCTAGAAAGGAACAGCTTCAATTAGCCAATAAATTTGGAATTGCAGATCCCCCTAATTCTGCTGGAGGTTGTTTGTTAACAGATCCCCAATTTGCAAAAAGAATACGCGATCTTATGAAATATTCTATTTCTGAACCAAGTATTAATGATGTAGAATTATTAAAATTGGGACGCCATTTCCGGTTTAATAATTATTCAAAATTGATTGTTGGTAGAAATCATGGTGAGAATGAATTACTTTTATCTCTTGTTCTAAATTCTGACTATTTAATTCAAACAATTGACATTCCTGGCCCTATTGCAATTTTAAGAATTAGTGGAAATAAACCCGATTTGCGTAAACATAAAAAATTGCTATTATCTTCTATAGGTATAACACTGCGTTATTCTGATGTATTACCTGAAAAAAAATGCCAAGTAAAAGTTACAAATAATATAAATAAAACAAACAAAGTAGTATCATTATTACCTTATAGTATTGTCGAAGTGGAAAAATATAGAATTTAAAAATACTGTAAAAAACAAAACTACTTAATTTTCGATATTCTTATTAATCTTCTGTCATAATCTTTTTTATAATCTAATAATATGCTAAACAAAAATGTACAAAATAAACCGCCGCCGCCGCCGCCAATTTATTTGAAAACTTTTACACTTCGTGATATCAAAGATATTCCTGAAATTAAAAATGATATTGAAAAGCATATGATTCTTATAATTAGAATAACTCCTCTTGCTCAAAAAGATGTGGATGATTTAAGAATTGTTATCGAGGAACTTTACAAATCTGTAAATAGTTTTGGCGGTGATATTTCAAGATTGGGTGAAGAAAGAATAATTATTACACCTCCCGATGTTAAAATATGGCATAAAGATGTTGATGTTGATACTATATTATGATTTATTCATCATCTCATGATTATTATGAAATATTGTTTTGATCTATTTTGATTATTTATAATATCTTTGTAGCTTCCTGATTTAATTGATATTGTGTGGAAATATTATGTACTTTGCTAGAATAGCTAGCGAAATTCTGAACTTTTGATCTCTCTCCATGATTTATCAAAATTTTCCGTAATTTTGGTTTTAGCCGTGATATGTATGCATTTAATTGATTAAAATCCGAATGCGAATTAAAGGAATAGATTGTTTCAATTTTACACTCTATATCATAATAGTTATTATTTATAGATATTTTTTTTTCTTTATCGATGATACTTTTTCCTACAGTTCCGTTAAACTGATTGGAAATAAAAATTATCATATTGTTAGGATCGCCTATTACTTTTTTAAGATAATTGATAGAATCAAGGCATTGTAGCATGGATGATGGCAATATTATGATGCCTGGTTCGAGGTTTTTTTTATCTTCAATGATGTTTATTAAATTTAAACTTCTAGACCGGAATGGATTATAAACTCCGGAATTAATATTCTGCTGAATTTCTTTATTCAAAAATTCGGTATAGCTTTCATGAATCGAATTTACATCAATAATTAATTTGTCAATATATATTTTACATTTTTCTATTTTTCTTTGTTTTATGAGCTGATCGAGTGTAACTATTATTTCTTGACTAGTTCCTATTAGTTGCGTGGGAATTAATACTGTATTTTTATTTTTTATTGTCCGATTAATATTGCTTATTAATTTTTCAGTTGCATCTTCCCTGGATAGAAATGTATCCTCTCTACCACCATTTGTAGCCTCTATTAGTAAAGTTTCAACTCTTGGAAAATTCCAAGATGCGTTGTCTAAATAACAACTTTTCCCAAACTTCAAGTCTCCTGTGTATACAAAATTATGATCCCCATTTCCTAAATGAAAATGAAATGATGATGAACCTAATATGTGTCCCGAATTATATGGAGTAATTTTTATATCTGGAGACAAATCTGTTACTATGTTATAGTTCAAATAAATTAGATGAGAAAAAACTTCTTCTATTTCCTTTTCAGAGTAGTGAGCTTTTTCTTTATATCTTTTTATATATTCTCTAAATAGTATATACATTAAAAACGATGTTGGTTCTGTACAATATAGAGGTCCATCGTATCCATATTTAAATAATACAGGGACGAATCCGGTGTGATCAAAATGTGCATGAGATAATACAATGGCATCTATTTCTGAAGGTTTGATTCCTATGGAATCAAATCGTGGAAACATTAAAAATGGATCATTTGTATATAGATTTAGTCCACAATCTATCAATACGTTACTTTCATTTGTGCTTAATATCATGGAAGATCTTCCTATCTCGCCAAATCCTCCTAGAGAGATCAAACTTGCTTCGACGTTTGGATCTAATTTTTCTCTAAAAATCTTTTCACCTATTCTTTTATAAAATTGAGTTCTATATTCTGAAGTCTTGTTGATAATTTTATTAATTTCTTTTAAAGTGTACAGGCTTCTTGGTGTTTTTTTAAAACTAATTTTCCAGCCTGTCTGATTTATCAATGTATTTGTTATTTTTTCTTCATTCGCAATAATCTCATTTATTTTTCTTACGAATATTGTTGCTTCCCCTAAAGCTGGATCAAACAAAATATCAGTAAAACCTGTTTCTTTTGATAAATGTTTCTCAATAATCTTTATTATTTCGCTTTCTTTTTTTCTAATCGATTCATCGAGTCTTAAGACTATTCTTTTTTTTATTAAATTTACTATATTCGATAACACTTGATTATTGTTTAACAAAAATTCCGGTTGGTTTGAATAAAGTGCTATTCTTGGACCTTCATATTCTATCTTTGTTAGTGAACACTCACGGGGTAGATTTTGTAATATGGTGGCCATTATTGACTGTTTTCCTTGATTATTTTGATTTGAATTAGAAGTCCTTGAATGCATAACAATCACCATTTATTTTCCTTAAAAACAACAAGAATTATAATTAACAACAATCACTTCTATATAAAAACTTACTTCTAGATATAAATATAAGAAATTTCAACATATTTATAACTTGACTTGGATATCTTTATTCACTGATATAAATGGCCTACTCTTTTGATACTCTAGTTTTTTCTTCATCTTTGATGATATTTATTGCAGCTCTTATATGCATATTCGCTTATGAGTTTATTTCTACAAAATCTGTATCTACTGTGACAAAAGAGACTAAAATTGCGAACAATCTAAACAAAAAAGGCAGAAAATTTAAACAACAACAACAACAAACTGATAAATTTGGATAATAATAATTACTATAAAAAATTAGATTCTTTTGTACTAAAAAAATTCCAAAAAGAGTCTTTTGAAAAGTTAACCTATATCCAAGAACAATCTTATCGAGCAATAGTTAGGAACCGAAATTCATTAATTGTTGCACCTACGGGATCTGGTAAAACAGAATCTGCTATAATTCCAGTAATTAGTATGATGTCATTTGGACAAGATGGTCAGGATAAACGAGATGGAATTAAATGTTTGTATATAACTCCTCAACGCTCGCTAAATAATGATGTTTTTAGAAGGATTATTAAATATGCAGAATCTGAAAATTTAAGGGTCGATATAAGACATGGTGATACACCATACAGTAAGCGTAAAAAAATATACGAAAATCCTCCCGATATTTTAATTACCACGCCGGAATCATTGGCTATTATTTTAGTCAATGAAAAAATGATTCCACTTTTAAAAATTTTAGAATGGGTGATTATTGATGAGGTTCATGAATTGTTACCTTCTAAAAGAGGTTCATATTTATCATTATGTCTCCAAAGACTATCTCTTATTTCAAATTCCTTTTGTAAAATCGGTATTTCTGCAACAATTGGAAATCTTGGAGAGGCATCACATTTTATATCTAGTGGACAACAAGAGAAATGTGCTATCTTTGTAGATAAAACTTTGAGAAAATATGATATTGAAATAAAACATATGGATGGTTCTATAAATGATGTTTCTAAATATATTATAAATTTAGTGAATGAAAATTATTCATCTTCTTCTGTATTATTATTTACCAATACAAGAGATGAATCTGAATTTATAGGGACTGTTCTAAAAAATCAAAATAATATTCTGATTCATATTCATCATGGTTCTTTATCTAAGGAAGCTCGTGAGGAAACAGAGAATCTATTGAGATCTGGTTTTGTTGGAATTGTAGTTTGTACATCATCGTTAGAATTGGGTTTGGATATAGGCTCTATAGATCTTGTTATTCATTATGGATCCCCTCGTCAGGTGTCTAAATTAATACAACGTATTGGAAGAAGTAGACATACACGAAGATCTTCTGCTAAAGGTGTGATAATTACTAATACATTTGATGATTTTATGGAGTCTGTTGGCTTAGTTAATAGGGTTAATAAGGGTTCAATCGAAGCACAAATTCTTCACATGGGGGCACTTGATGTATTAGCACATAACATCATTGGAGTGACATTGCAAATCAAGCAACCTGTACCATTGGGTAAATTATTTGACCTTTTTAAATTATCTTATCCATTTAATTCCATTTCATTTTTTGATTTTATGGATTGTATTAACTTATTAAAAAGTACTCGTTTGTTAAAATTCGATGAAGAAAATCAAACTATAATACGCAGTGGAAAATCCTATAGATATTATTATGAAAATGTATCAACAATACCCCATGTAGTAAAGTTTGAGGTAATAGATTCAATTAGTAAAAAAAGAATAGGTACATTAGATCAACAATTTGTAGGAGATTATGGTGAGAAAGGTAATATTTTTGTATTAAAGGGTTCTCAATGGCGGATATTGATAATTGATGAAGGTAAGCTTCAAGTTCATGTGGAGCCCTTGAGTGGTGCTCCAATTAATGTTCCTTATTGGGTAGGTGAGATGATACCTGTTGATTATGACACTACTAAAATGGTTGGGATTGTAAGAAAAGAATTATGGAATGTTAATAAATCATCCCAAGTCAATTCTTTAATTTCACAGTTTGATTTAGAGTTTTTAAAGAAATTATCTGAAAAGCTAAAAACAATAAAGATAATTCCAAACGCTGAAAATATTGTAATTGAAAACGTTCTAACTCAAAATATCGTAGTTATTCATAGTACCTTTGGTTCTAAAATTAACAATACTTTAAGTTCGTTGCTATCTACATTTATTTCTTCAAAAATGGGTTATATTATTGAAACTCGATCCGATCCCTATCGAATCCTTTTAAGCTCAAATAATATAAGGTTAAGAAAAAATCATTTTTTTTCTCTGTTTGAAGATAAATTTGATGTAGAATCTGTTTTAATAGCTTCTTTTTTGGGAACATATAATATAAACTGGAAAGTGTGGGGAGTCGCCAAAAGGTTTGGCCTTGTAGCTAAAGAATCTGTATATGATAAAAAAATCGCTAGGTTATTGTATGATAAATATTATAAAACATCTATAAGTAAAGAATCGATACGCGAATTAATCCATGATAAATATGATATTGAAAAAACTTCTATGATAATTGATAAAATTAAATCCGCGAAAATAAATGTTCATTGGTTTGAAACCGATGAATTTTCAGAATTGGCACAACCAATTCTCGCGCACACAAAAAAATCCATTTCTGCTCCATTGAATATGGAAAGTGGAGTTTTAGAATTAATTAAAGAACGATTGACCAAAACAAAACACAAGTTAATTTGTATCAGATGTGGTAAATGGGAGAGAGTGTTTGAAACTAAAAATCTTCCTGACAATATTCATTGTCCTTTTTGTAAATCTAAATTAATCGCTGCCACTTTTTGGTCTGATATCGAACTAAAAAATATTATTGAACGAAAACTTATAGGTTCTTCATTGTCTAAGGATGAAGAAAATAAGTTCGATAGAGCATGGAAAATAGCTTCCTTAATAAATAATTTTGGAAAGCTTGCGATATTTGTTTTATCCGGTCATGGAATTGGTGCAGACACATGTGCAAGAATTTTAAGAAATTATGTTGATGATGGTTCTTTGTTGAAAACGATATATGAAACAGAAAAACAATATGTGATGACAAGAGGTTTTTGGAATACCTGACTCTTTATTCTTAAATTGGTAACCAAATATGTTTGAATACTGTCTATTTTTTCATTTTCTTTTCCTTATATTATTAGCTTATTTTTAAAATGTTAGAGTAGGGTTTCAGAGTTAATTCAAGTTTACCTTCTTTATTTGTAGTAACTGAAACTGCTTTTATTTTTATTCTTTCTCCTATATTAAAATTTTTCAATAAATTGCTAGTTTCTCTCCAACCTACCAGCCTTATTTCACCAGTATCATCCCCAATTATAGTATCAGTTACTGGTATAGTTTCACCGCTTTTGGTGTTTATATCCATAGTGTTAGGGGACTGCAGAATTATCGCTTCAATAAAATATGCTTTATTTGACATTTCTATATTTTTAATTTTTGTTTCTAGACTTGACGATAGTGGAATATTTTTGTCCTCATTTAATACTTGTATATAAGAATCCTGACTAGAAATCTCTATTGTATTTCCTAAGATTCTGCTAGGAAAGCATTCTATTATATCGTCTTGATTTATTTCTATATCGAACAAGTCTTTATTTATATTCAAATAATAATATTTTTCATTTTCGTCAATTGTAATACAATTTATTTTATTTTCATTGCTGTCTTTATTAAATGAAATAATTCTTAAAATATAGCTGTCAACTGTTTCATTATGATTTACAAATTCAATTGTTGTGCCTTCATCGCCGTGAATTTCTAAATCTCCATTTCCGTAATTTGGATTCCCTATTTTAGTTTTAACTCCTATTAATTTTATTTTCAAATCGGTCGTTAAAGATTTTGGTATTTTCTCTTCAGTAATGTTCCATATTATAGTTCTGATTTGTCTACTGTTATTGTCATTAGTTGTTTCAAATTGTAACGATTTTGAGTGTTCACCTCTTATGTTTGTAAATTCTGATATTCGAGGATCTGATTTTATGTTTCCTATTATTACTAGATTTTCTTTTGGTGTTTCTAAAGTATCTATAGTTATTGTTATTTCTTCAATTGTAGGTATATTTTGTTTTTTTTCATCCGTTAGAATCTCTAGAGTTCCGTTGCCACTTAAATTAATAATTGGCTTACCATCCATTCCTGATTTTACTTGGCCTTTTGATATTTTTATTAGATCTCCTATGGTAATGCCTAATTGCTCTGGGATGTTTACAAATTCGTCCCAAAGTTTAATTTTAATACTAGAGTCTTTGTCATAAATTATAATAATTCGATTTTTGGTTTCTTGATTCGAATCACGTTTTAAAAATGATCTAATTGGATGAATGGATAAAATTCTTCCTATTGTCAACACATCTCTGGCCCCAACGAAAAGATCTTTGATGCTACTTTCAGTTTTATTGGCTTTATCTAATGATACCCCTATATCTGCTGCAACTAAAAATAATGCTCCTTGATCAGTTAGATATCCTGCACCTACTTTTCTTTTCTTTTCTTCAATCATGTCTTTTAATTTTTCAAAATTTAATTCTTGCTTTTCCTCCAGTACTATCTCAATCATTTTATTATAATCTAATACCAAATGCTTCTGACCTGTATTATTTAGTGTAATTTAATTTTAAATATTTTCATTGATTATTAAGGTATAATTACCAATTTTCGTTTTGTGATTGGTGATTGATTGCTTGCATAATTTATTTTATAACATGCCTAATTTTTATTATCTTTAATAACTGTTTGTTTATGAAATGCATTTTTAAAGAAGGTTGAGTAAGAGTTAATTGAAATATTTTTATAAATTATAATATTATCTGCTTTGTTGCATGATTTGAAAAACAGTTAAAACTATGCTATATCCCTGGAATTCGTATTAAATTATGACAATTTATTGCTTAACTTTACTTCATTCATTATTATTGTCTATGATTTTTTTTGGATTACATTTTCTTTTAATTTTATGGGGGGAGGGGGACACGACTCGCATTCTTTTTATTCGTTTATTTTTTATTGCCATTCTGTTGCATGGATATCCTGCTTCTTCTTTAATTCTTTGGGTAGTAAAGAAAATCAGTATCTGTTTTTTACTTCATCTATAATATATTTTAGAAACTTTCGAGTATGCTTTTTATCCTAAAAGTCCTACATATGTCCATTTTTATATCAAAAAAAGTTCATGAATTAATTGATTTAAAATGCATATTAAATAATGAATACAATTTGTTTATAAGAAAGGTTCCCGTATAATATAGTATTGCCATTTTTGAGAGATGCAAATGTTAGCCGCTTGCTTGAAGACAGGTCATTAGTCAAAGAGTTTTACACCAGTACAAGCACAATGAATAAATCAACTGCAGTGCAATATCTCAGTAGACTACATATTTTTAGCGATTTTTTGTATAATGAGTTTGATGGTTTAACG
>JBDUES010000101.1:0-9247 GCA_040297625.1 Candidatus Nitrosocosmicus sp.
ATGAGATCAAAATATGGCTTGATCAACATAGATGGAAATAACAATATTGAAGAAATATACCAACAAATTCAATCAAAAATAGATATCTTTTTAGAATTAGACAATAAAGAAATAGTGAAAAATAAACATCAATGATATTTGTACAAACTTATAAAAGATAATTTAAAATATATTAGTAACTTTGTAACATATTAGAAAAAAAATATTGTTTTTAACCAGAATAAGTAAAAGTTCAACATTCAAACTATGGTTATTTTTATTAAGAGTTACTACATTGCATACCAAATATATAGATACAAAGAATAAATCAGAATATACTAAAATATGTAAAATTAATAATGTAAATGATAAATATGAAATATCACAGGACAAAAATGACAATACAACAGACGAAACAAAAAATTCTATAGATTATAACATCAGAATAACAAATAGTGAAAACGCGGATTCTTTAACTTCTATAATCATGTAACCTGGAAGTATAAAAAATGTTCATAAACATAGATAAATTATTGTTTTTGGTAGAGAAAATAAGGTGACCTCCATCCCAGAATGGAAAAGATGGTTATTATATAATCTAATTGGCGAGGGGATCCACAATGTATTATTTGAAGATCAAATAAAGAAATTATCAGGAAGACACTATGAAAACAATTTAACAATTGCTTTAAATATATTAGTTGATAATGGCATATTATTAAAATTAGAAACCAATAAAAGAAAAAAATTTATTGTTAACTATGAAAGATTAAATGACGCTCAAAAAATATTGAATGATAACAGAAATTGGAATTATAATAAAGATAATGAAAAAGATGATAATAACATAAATAAATATTTTTCAGAACCAGAAGGATGTAATTTTTGGTTCAATATAGAAGAACAACATCCACGCACGAAAAGGAGTATATACAATTTATATTTTAAAAAAACAGATAATTTAGATTTTACAGCTCAAATTATAACTCAAAAGTATTCACGAATATTACATATGGGATCTTTAAGACAAAATAATTCAAACATCTCAAAATTATGGAGAGCTTGTCAAGAACTAGCCCAAACAAAAAAAGGCGAGTTTATTTTGCAGGATTTGCAAGATAAAGAGAGAAAAGCCTGCGGAAATAACAGGCAGCGCGGAAAAATATCTTTAGCAATATTAAAAAAATTAGAATACATACAGGAAAATGGAAAAAAGGGAAATTCTACATCATTTAAACTAACAGGAAAATATCCGCCCTTCACTACCCTAGATAAATTAATTAACACATAGTAAAAAACAAATCATCAAACGCAAACCTCTTATTAAATTATTTATAACATAAAGTATGGAAATACTTGAGGATAAAATTTTAGCTAAAAACATATTCCAAAAATATACAGTTAATCCGAAGAATTGGAATTTTATAATTTCGACAACATCAATGAATGATGGTTTTTTTGATGCAACAGTAACAAATCCTGATGAAGTATGGCAGTTAAAAATCGATTCATTATACAAACCACTTCCAATAATTACAGGAACAAAAGTCGATATAGAATCAACAAAAATGAAAAAAATAATGAATAAAAACACGGTTCCTTTTGGATATAGAAAAATTGATCCGCCAATGCTAATGAATTTATTTAAAAAAATATCAGAAGAACAAGAAATTATTGCTAGAAAAGATATCGACCATGTAAATAAAGAATTAAACTCATTTTTAGGTTCACTTGAACCAACAGTTCCTATAAAAGGTACAGACTATTTATTTGGGCCATTTTTATACACAGATAAAAACATTATAGATAAAAATTCATATCAGAAAAATATATCAGAAAAATTAACAACAAATATGAAGAAAAAAATAAAAGAAAGATATCCAAGCTATGGATAAAAAAATTGAAAGGACAAATAAAAATTAATAAATTTAAAAGCGAGGTTTTAAAAAACAACCCGTTAAAAGATCCACATATAAGAGATATATTGGTATACCTACCAAAAAATTATTCAAAAAGTCATTCAAAGGGCTATCCCACAGTTTTTCTGTTACCAGCATTTGGAAGTAATAATTATTCTACTATTAATAACAATCCCTTTTCTCTAACAATTTATCAAACACTAGAAAATTTAATTGATGAAAATAAATGTGGCGAAATGATAATTGCGAGTGTGGATTGTTTTAATAAATTTGGAGGAAGTCAATACATAAATTCAAATGCAATTGGCAATTACAGAGATTACCTACTTGAAGAAATTGTACCCTATATAAATTCAGAATATAATGTATCAAATAATGCTTTGTTAGGAAAATCATCAGGAGGATATGGAGCAGTTACAATTGGTATGCAATATCCAAAAATATTCAAAGCAATAGCAGCACACTCATTTGATTCAGCATTTGAATATTGTTACTTGCCTGATTTCCCTTTAGCTTTTAAAATGCTTAAAAAAGAAGGAGGTCCAAAAAAATGGTTAACAAATTTTTGGAATAAAGAAAACAAAAATGAAAAAAATGATTTCATTACTTTAAATATACTATCCATGGCAGCTCATTATTCTCCCAAAAAATTAAATGGTGTTAAATGGGGAATAAACCTTCCGTTTGATTTAAAAACCGGAGAATTAAATGAAAAAATATGGACCAGATGGAAAACCAAAGATCCTGTAAATATGATTGATAAATTTAAAAATAGTTTAAAAAATATTGATTTATTGTTTTTTGATTGCGGGATAAATGATGAATTTAATTTATTTATAGGAACAAAGATTTTTAGTGAAAAATGCAAAAGATTTGGAATAGATCATGAATATATACAATACAATGGAGGACATTTTAATACAAATTTTAGATATGCCACATCTTTATCAAAAATATCTGATTCTTTATCAAAGTAACATTTAGATCTAATTAAATAATCATCACATCAAAGTAACAACCAAAATCTGAAAAATGATTGAAAGAAATTGACAAAATTTTATAATACATGTTTCGTAGGATAAAGTTTATCCTGTATGATTTGATAAAAAGCATTGTAAATACATTATCTAATATATATAAAGAAAATCAAGGCCGCAACAGGCTTGCAAATTTAAAGGGTAGATTACCATACACTTATTCTGAATAAAAATATGGTGCGGTAAATCGTATAACTGAAGATTGTGAAAATAACTTTTGAATGAAAAAAGCTGACCACAATATATAACAAAAATCCCCATCCATACAATATCCGGTAGATAGAATTATAATAAGGAATTAAAGTTACTATTAGTACAAAACACGACAATAATAATTAAAAATACTATATATTGAAATGTTTATTTAATAAAAGTCAACCAAGATTTGTTATTTTTATTTTTACCTCTTACAAGTTGCCCATAATAATTTTGAATTTTTCTAGTTACTGGACCAATCCTACCATCGCCTATAACTCTATGATCAATTTTACCAATAGGAACAATCTCAGACGCCGTACCTGTTAAAAATGCTTCTTCAAAATAATACAACTCATCTCTTGAAATATTATCCACCTTCAATGGAATTTTATTTTGCTTTGTTATTTCAATAACAGTATCACGAGTTATTCCTTCTAAAGCACCAGTAGAAATTGGAGGTGTATATACTATACCATTCTTTACAAAAAAAATATTTTCTGCGCTTGCCTCGACAACAAATCCATTTGAATTTATCATTATTGCCTCATCTACACCCGATTTGAGTGCCTCCATTCGGGCTAATGCAGAATTAGCATAATTTGCAACACCTTTAGCATGAGTTGGCATTGATCTTACATCCATCTTCATCCACGATGAAACCATAGTATTAATTCCTTCTTCTCTATTTTCTTTTTTTATATGTTCACTCCAATTCAAAACAGCTATGACGATAGATACTTTATTGGGCAAGGGATTAACACCCAATTTACCATAACCATAAAATGCAATTATTCGAATATAACATTCATCCAAATTATTGGCTTTTACAGTATTAATTGAAGATTGTCGGATTTCATCTTTATTGTGTTCAAAATGCATGAAATAAGCTTTACCACTATTGAATAATCTATTTATATGATCATCAAGTCTAAAAATTGCAGGACCATTATCAGTAGTATAAGATCTAATACCCTCAAATACACCGGTTCCATAATGTAATCCATGAGTTAGAACATGTATTTTAGCTTCATTGTAATCCACGAACTTTCCATCAACCCATATTTTTCTACTTTCCAACATTAGTTTCCATTAAATAAATTCAATTAGGTTATAATTGTACCTTTTGAATGTATCGATCTAATGACCTCTTCAACACTACTATCTTCAACAACTATAAGAATTCTGGATGTTTCTTCTTGTGCATCTATATTCAATATATTAATATCTTGTTGGCTTACTATACTACTTGTTTCTGAAACAATCTTTGGAACTTTCCACATAGAATCACCTATAAGGGTAACAACCCCTCTAGCGTACACCATTTCTACTTTTGGATAAAAGGAACGAAAAATTTTTTCATGTCGTTTAACATAATCACCATCTAAAAACAAAAATCTTGTTATTTCCCGATCATTCTGTTTAAAAGGAGATAATTTTATAAAATCATGATATTGTCTTTGTTTTTCTAATAGTGCTACAAGATGTGAAGCTGCAATAGACTCCATTCTAACTATAACACAGTTTTTTTTTCCTGTGACTATTTTAATTTTGGGCTGAAGTTCCGATTCCTCAGCGGATATCTGTTTTTTAATTTTTGTAAAACGACTAGGATCAGAGAGATTTGTTATTATAATTGGTATATCCAAACTATTATCATTAATATCTTTTATAGCTACAGGGTCCAATATTTTCATACCAAACATGCCAGCTAGTTTAGCCTCATTATAAGAAAGGGATTCGACATAATGTAAATTATCAGAAACTATTTTAGGATCGGCACTCAATACTGCATTATCTTTTTCAAAATCAATAAGAACATCATAGTTTGAGGAAAGAAGAATACCTAGATCCGCAGCAGATCTATCAGAACCACCCCTTTCATATGTAGTTTCCAATCCATCAATCGTTTTTCCAATAAATCCACCAATACATAAAACATCATTTTTTTTTAATATATCAACTAACGAAATCAAATGTTTTTTAGAATCATCCAAAATAAAGCTGGCCGCTTCGAAATTATCATCGGTAACTATAGGCCAATCATTTATACTTATATATTCTGAATTTATATCATTACTTTTGAGGATATAATTCATTAAACACGATATAACAATTTCACCACTGTAGGCCAGTATCCTAGATCTACTCACGTCTACAAACCGCCTATTTTCAGCTACCTGCTTAAGTGAAACTAATACGATTTTATTGAATTTTTCTAAATCAGATTTGAACTTTTCTTTATACTCACTAGACAAGTACTTTTCAGATATTTTCAAATAAACATTTTTTAAAGTATCAATATCAACAGGATTTAAAGATGCGTAATTTTTAGATATTCTAATAGCAACATCAGTCATCGATAGTTTTTTCCCCTCATAATGAGTAAGGGGGGCTGAAAATACAGAGACAATTTTGGCATTCCTTCTTAATTCATTAATTCTGTTAACTATTACAGGAATCTTAATGCCGTCGATACCTAATGCAGATCCACCAAATTTTACTATCATTAAAGGTTCCAATATAAAATTTATAAAGCCATCTAGTTATTAATTATTCAAAATTCGATAGATTATTTTAGCAGCTTTTAAAACACCATTATCAACTTTTTCTATTTTATTATGATGGATAGTAGAAAGTTTTTCTTCGATTAATTTATCCAGTTTATAAATATCATTGTATTTAAAACCCAATAATTTAGCTCTCTGTTCTTGTTCAAAATGATTTTTTATTGGAATAAATATTCCAGGTGTACCATACACCATACTTTCATCAATTGTGGATTTTCCAGCAAGTGAAATAACTAAATCGCATGCATTGACATATTCATGACCATTACCTATAATACCCACATATCTACATCTAGAGTCCAAATTTGATAATGCACTACCAAAATTGGATAAAACAACCAGATCATATTCATTCTTATTTTTTATTTGAGAAAAAGATTCAATTGTTTTTTTTAGTAGATATAGACCGGCATTGGTTCCTCCAGTAGAAACCAAAATAGTTTTTCTATCAAATGATAATTTTTTACGTAATTCCTCCCTTGTACTATTTACCTCTCTAACAATAGGCCCTACATAAAAAAAATTATCTTTATCTTCACCTATCTCAGGAAGTATCACACATTCTGAAGATTTAATTAAATTGCACATTGAATTATTAAGAATTTTTTCAAAATTGGAAAATAAAAAAGATTTACCAAATTTAGTATTTAATACATCAGTTATAAATATTCTTTTTATATCAAGATTTTTAGTAAAGGATAATGAAGCAAAATCCTCATCACTCACTATTAAATCGGGTGAAATATTATGATAGTCACCTGAATTAAAAAATTTCGTAAGATATTTTTTACAATTAGTATAATAATATAAATATTTTAAAAGCCAGAAAAAACCATGATTTAATTTTCCATTGATGATCGAAAAACTAGGTGGATTATACAAATTGTAACTAAAAATGTTACCACCATAAATAGAATTATTTAGATTAGAGATAAAATCATATGCTACAGAACCAGTAACAAATCCAAAATTATTATAATCATATAATTGCATAACTTTATTCATGATTGCCACATCTCTAGTTATATGCCCCAAACCTATAGGACTTGAGAAAAACCAAACCACGAATAAAATTTCACCCTTACAACAGTTTGGAATAAAGTCAACATATTTATTCTTTATTTACCATTTACATTATCAACACAACAAAATAAATATAATAAAGATTTAATTAAATCATGGAATGTGCAGTTTATGACACATATGTTACAAAAAAAGACGGAAGAATAATGCATTTTGATGTGATTGTAGAAGCAAATACGCCTCATGAAAAAGCAATTGAATATGGAAAAGAATTTTTACAGAAGGCCGAACAGGGAGGACAAAAAATGACTCAGGAAGAATGTCAATTTTGTCACATCCAAGAAGCTCCACCAATGGTTGAAAAAAGTATCACAGATGGTGGGTACTATATTCAAAAAATGGAAGGATGTCCATAAAAACTACCATATTACTGTCAAGCAATCCCTCTTTTAGTTATTATAAATTTAAGTTTTTTTTGATTATTCTTAGAGCATATTGAGAGTATCAAAACAACTTTCAAACAAACGATTTTTAAATACATTAAAAAAAACAAATCTAAAAAATAAAAGTTAAAAAGGAGTTAAAATTTTTGTCAATTTAGTATTATTTGTTAAGTTCTAATAATGTTAACGTAGATTTAATCTCATCCAGTCTTCTCAAGAGTAGAATTTTTCGTTGTAAATCTTCTTTGTCATTCGCAGCAACCTTAACCATTATATCGTATACCCCGTAAACTCGATAAACTTTTTCTACATAACTTAGATCTTGAATTTCCTGCATCACCTTTGCTTCAGAACCTAAACTACAATTAACCAAAACAAAGGCATTGTATTCCACAATTTGCTTAATACATAATAAAATAAAACTGTTACTTTTAATATTAAAAAAATAGTATTTGGATTATTTTCTTCGTGCTGTAATTGTATGAGTATGATCGACATACCACCTAATACCATCTTTAAATTTGGACCACCAATCCATAAAATCATCACTACTTTCAGCTTCAAAAAGTAAAAATCCATTATATTCTGTGCCCCATGCATGATTATATTCACCAATAAGTTCTATCCCCTGAGGTAAACTTTTTTTAATCTCTCTCCATTGTTCATTTGCTTTCTTTGTTTCTTCAGGAGTCATGGTTTTAAATCGATAAAAAACTAAAAAAGTAGCAGTCATAGTATTTATTAAAACCATTACATTTTAAATTTTACTATCTAATTTCATGAAAAAATGCAAATATTTCGATATTTTTATTGGATTTCATTTGAAAAAAATATACAAGATAATTCATTTTGATAAAGGCAAACACTATGAAAAAATACAAAAGAGGTTATAAGAGTACAAAAGGATAAAAAAATTCAATTTAAACGAATATCAAGTTGATTATTTTTTAAGGTATTTTGTTTTAATACAATTAAATTAAATTAAATTAAATTAAATTAAATTAAATTAAATTAAATTAAATTAAATTAAATTATATGAATAAAATCCTAATTATTTATAACTAAAAAAAATTATATAATTTATTGGGAAATACTACATTATGCAATACATTATGAAAACAACAAAAAAAAATATGATTTTTGTTATTGCGATAAAATATATACATTAACAAAAATATTATCCGTTAATGAAATATTTCAATTACAATATAAAATACTAAAAAAAAATATAAATTATAACATTTTATCGTATCAAATAATGACAAGGTAACAAGATTTACTTTGATGTATATACACATCATCATCCCCTATTACAAACATCACTAAATCAAATAATTTCAAAATAAAATCAAATTAAAAAATACATAAAAAATAATGTTTATAAATCAACCATACCAAATTTATGGTAACATGAATTACACTTAAATTTCTCTTTTCCAGGATTACTAGATATTACGTCTAGTTGGCCCTTTGTCCTACAATTTGGACATTTTCCATAGATCGTTTTTTTCGTATTCCTATAAATTATTAATTATTATATAAGTTCTACTATTAAACAAACAAAATTAGATAAATACAAGAACAAAATACTAACGATATATATCGAGTTATAGCATTTTACAAACTATTCATGGTCTAACGACTAAAGGCAATTCCGAGATTTCACTAAAACATAATTATCCATTTTAATTTGAATTATTCTTTAAATTTTCCCTTTTTTCGAACTATAACATGTATATTCATATCGGTAAACAGATATTTTGGTATTTGGATTTGTTTTGTACTCCACCCCCTTTTTTTTATTATTTAAATAATATTTCTTTAAAGTTTTATTTATGTTAAGAATATATTTTATCATAACATATTCAATAACATTCAAAAATATTCATTTTCACATTTGTATTTAGTAGATAAATCGAAATTAAACTATCTTGCTTTCTATAACAGATAAACTATACTGTCTAACATAAATTCGTCAAGTCTTTCTATTAGATCCTTCTCTTAATGAGATTGTATGTATAGCATAATGAAATTACCCGTTATATTGTGCTCACGTATTGATAGATTTTTTTTGTAGAAAT
>JBDUES010000102.1:0-17478 GCA_040297625.1 Candidatus Nitrosocosmicus sp.
GCACAACAGGTTCAGGAAACTATTCACACGATATGAAAAGAAGGTCGAGAACTATCTTGGATTGGTACAGTTCTCTTGTTGCATAATCATATATAGAAAGATAATTTTGGGATAGGCTCTAAATATAATAAACCATTAAAAGAAAATAATATCATTTTGTATCTAAAGTCTAAATCTAAAGATATAATGATATTTAGATCTATATACATTGTTAAAATACATCATCATCTAAAGTTAAATCAATGATCAATTAATAGTATTTTATAGTTAACATGGATATAGATATCAGCAAAGACGCATGGGTTTCATTAATAATACTCAGCTCAATTGCACTTTTAACTATGTATGGCGAGACAATGCTCCTACCTGCAATCCCCGAATTAGTAAAAGATTTTAAAATCGCATACAATACCTCATCATGGATACTTACAGCATATTTGATCACAGGTGCAGTTATGACACCAATTGCTGGTAAACTTTCTGATATTTATGGAAAGAAAAAAGTACTGGTAATAATTATGGCCGTTTATGCTACTGGAACTTTACTAGGTGGAATATCTACAAATATAATATTCATGATAATTGCAAGAATAATTATGGGAATAGGTTTAGCAATGTTTCCGGTAGCTTTTGGGATTATCCGGGAAAAATTTCCGGAAAAAAAACTTGCAATAGGACAGGGAATATTTACTGCCGTCTTTTCAGGTGGTGCTGTAGTCGGTCTTGGATTGGGGGCAACAATTGTTGAGCTCTTTGGATGGCGTATGACCTTTCTATCGATTGTACCATTTGCAATTATATTACTTTTCATAATAATAAAATTCATTCATGTTATTTCAGAAAAATTAGTATCTAAAATGGGAAATAGTGTTATAGATGTCAAAGGAACATTAACGCTGATTGTTATAGTATCATCCTTTCTTATTGCATTAACAATATTACCAAATTCCACTTCAGATAATAAGAATAATAATTTGATAGTTACCATTTTATTATTTTTTTTATCTGCAGCATTGCTCCCTTTATTCATTGCAATTCAAAAAAAGTCCAAAGATCCTTTAATTAATATACAATTGCTAAAAGATGCAATACTTTTCCCAACCAATATTTTGATAATGACTATTGGAATTTCAATATTTATTATATATCAATCTCTACCAATATTGATACAAAGTCCGACACCATTAGGATTTGGTGGTGGTCCGGTTGAATCTGCAAGTATACAACTTCCATTTATGGTATTATCTCTGATAATATCCATATCATCAGGGTTTCTTATCTCAAAGATCGGGAACATAAAACCAACAATAGTCGGATGTATAATCAGTACTGTTGGCTTTTTTTTGATTTTTATATATCATTCAACCGAATTTTTAATAGCTGTAGAACTTTCCATTATAGCTATTGGACTATCTCTTGCAGAAATAGGTGCTTTTAATATTGTGCTGGTATCTACTCCACTGCATTTGAATGGAACTTCATTAGGAATTACTATGTTACTATTCCTTATAGGTATGTCAGTTGGCCCTGCAATATCTGGCATTTATTTGCAGAGTTTTCAATCTTCTATATCTATAAAGGGAGTTAGTGGATCGTATCCATCCACTTTCTCATATAATATGATTTTTCTTACTGCTGCATTAATATCTGTTTTTTCTTTAATCCTAACAGCATTAGTAGCAAGAAAACCATCACACGGAATTTCCCAGGAAAATAAATATTAATTATCCAAATTACTTTTCAAAAACGATTCAAAAAAAGGATTTATCATATTAAATAGCATCAACACAAGTATTTCTAGTTAACATTCCAAATTTGAGAAATCACTTTTTTATTAGCATAGTCAATAAAAATTAGAGATATTGATTTTACTCATATAAAAGCGCTATAAAAAGAATAATACAATCAGCAAATCATAGGATTAATGCTTTGATTGCAATTATCAATTGTGATATATGCTCGTGTTTTCTCTTTTGTTGATCACATGGGTTTAATAAGAATCATAATAGATTGAATTTGTATAATTCCATCAACTCCTGCTGGTTCTTACTACTGTCACTATCATTACATCTTCAAATGATCTAGATTCATCAAAATCTGCATGTCAATAAATATCGCACATCTAAATCGTACTTCTTGACAGGGTTGACCAAGATAATCCCAGCCCATGCCCAAATGATTATTAATTATAGGAAGTTTGGTACCATTTTTCTCCCAGTTGAATTAACAGTAGAACAAGATCTTTTCCATATATATCAACACCTGTGTCTAGTAGAATGATTAAAAAAAAGAATCACAATTATTGGAATAAAGAGTAGAAGATTTCTTTTTCCCATCCATTGAAATTAATTATTCTATTTAAAATTTAAAATATATACATTTGACTTAAATACATCAGTTAAGAAATTCATTTGCCTTTTCATTTTGAAATGTAAAAAACATATAATATAGATAATACATTTAATTCAATCTCATTTCTAAAACATGTCGATAATCCAATTACATTCTGTCATATCATTTATCATCTAGTCAGGACAATAATGAATGAAAGTTTTTGTTATAATTTAATTTATAATCAATCCACATAGCAAAGGCTTTTTAGATAATCGAATAACCACAAAAATACAGAGCTTTATCTGTGAAGGATGAAATATGGAAATATAACTGCCAATTATTCAATATGTTTATTTTCAGATAAGATACAAAGTAAAGGGATCATCTGATTCTATTTTAATGTACAAGCATATATAATTAGGAGCAAGCAAAGAAATTGATTTAAATTTTATTCGTTTATCATTTTTAATAAGATAACATCAAAAGGTAAAATCTACAATTTATAACTTCAAGAATATAATTATAGTAATTCCTTATATGTAACTTTCGTATAAAAAACATTAATTATAAATATGAAAACTGCAACTCCTTTGCTTTTAATAATAGCAATAATTAGCATGATTTTAACAACGATACCAATAATTCAAGTGTCAAATGCGATAAATAACCCAATTACAAACACAATAGATTGTAATTCAAAGAAAGGTACTGCAAATACATTTGCAGGATCTTTAAATTATGGAGGAGTAAAATGTGAAGGTCAAAATGGTGGAACGGCATCAGCAGGAGGAATTAAATCCAATTCAGGTACTATCGGAATGCACGGAATTCAAGGCCCTAAAGATAATTCTCATATAGGTGGAATCATCAAAAGGTAATAAAAACAAAAAAGTACACACAATCAAATTAAAAAAAATTTATAATTAAAAAGTAATCATAATACTTTTTTTAGTATTTTATTAGTCTTTTTCTCACATTTAGTGATTTTTTTATTGTATTTCACTTATGACTGCTTAGAAGTTAACACAGATGATAGAAACTATCTATACAAACTAACATGATTTCACACTGCCCGTATTTACCAATTAGTCAAGTTTGTAGTGTGTCAAAGCATTTCTACAAAAATATATCCATATGTGAGCACAATATCACTAGTAATATCATTATGATATATTTAAAATCCTCATTTAAGTAAATGACCCAATATAATGACTTGACGAATTAATGCACGGCAGTATATGGTATATTGTAAAGGTGGGATTATCTTATACGATGACGTCATAATAGAGGCTCAAGCATCATTTTGGTTATTAATCAGAATTGTTCAAAAATACATATCTATCATATCTAATCCAGTTTCTTCAATACAACAGGCTTGTTATAACATTGCAAACATATACAAAATAATCTACCAAATTTAAAAAATACAAATACATTATCTTTAGCAAATTAAATTATTTAATTTTTATTTTTAACATTATTCAATTGCTATTTACTTTACAATTATGAACTTTTTTAAAATTTATTTGAGATATACTAATTCTTTGTTCCTATTTTAGGAAATTATATGAATTATTTAATGATTGCAGTATTTCTAATCATAGAAAAATATTTTACCCATGATTTTTAATATTTATTTGAATTAATAAATAAAATATTTCAATATATACTATAAATTATAATTACTTTCATCTTAGTATCCTCTGTCAATACCATCTTTATTAACATCACTTCTCTGATCTTTGAGATTGGTCATTATTCTAATTACCCCATCAACATAATCCTTAATTTCATTCGGGTTACCTAATGAGTGGATATCATCATATTCAGGTAAAGAATATGTTTGTTCTTTCGTAACCATTTGTATTTTTTCTTCGAGTTCTTCAAACAATTGTATATATGAATAAATGTTTTTATCCATCTATTTATATCATCAAAGTAGAATTAAAAGCTTACGCAGTGTATTATAGCGTAAATTAGAATTTAGTGTCATTGCCTATGATTTGATTATATAAAATCATATAATCCATAATATAACAGTGTGTACCTCTCCAAAACTTGGGCTGATAAACCAGTCTTCAACAAAAGAAATTTACGATAATAAATAGATATATGATATAAAAACTTCCTGTTATTGAAAAAGGATAAAAACATCCACTAAAGATAAATGCATAAATAAATTGATTGCTTATTTCTAGATGTACATCTTCTATGACTGCTGACCTTAATATGAAAATAGAGGCGCAAACAACATCACCTAAATTGGTTACCAAAGTATATGAAAAATTACAAAAAAATATTTCTATATTTAGAAAAGTTATAAATCGGCCACTCACAATATCGGAAAAGATTCTGATTGGACATCTAGATGAAAATGTAGATTTTGAATCAAGTGGTGGTGATGCTCTACTTCCTGCTAAAAGTTATGTTTTACTGAATCCGGATAGAGTTGCATTACAAGATGTTACAGGCCAAATGACGATTCTCCAATTTAGGCAAGCAGGTTTAAAACGAACCACTGTCCCAACAACAGTACACTGTGATCATCTTATTCAGGCACGGATAGGGAGTGAACCTGATACAAAAGCTGCACTTTATGAAAACCACGAAGTATTTCAATTCCTAGAATCAGCATCAAGAAAATATGGAATAGGATTTTGGAAACCAGGAGCAGGTATTATACATCAAGTGGTTCTTGAAAACTATGCTTTTCCAGGTGGACTAATGATTGGAACAGACTCTCATACGCCAAATGCAGGTGGTCTTGGAATGATCGCAATAGGGGTAGGCGGCCTTGATGCAGCAGAAGTAATGGCTGGAATGTCTTGGGAGCTATTGTATCCAAAACGTATAGGTGTATATCTGACAGGAAAGTTAAACGGTTGGACATCTCCAAAAGACATTATACTTTATGTGGCATCAAAGCTCACGGTCTCTGGAGGTACCAATGCAATAATAGAATATTTTGGTCCTGGAGCAAGAACCTTCAGCTGTACCGGGAAAGCAACTATTACAAATATGGGTGCTGAAATTGGTGCAACGTGCTCCATATTTCCATACGACAAGACAATGGAAACATATCTCAGAGCAACAGGTCGAAATTCAATTGCTGATCTAGCTAATAAACATGTTGAATTGCTAACGCAAGATACAGAGATAGAAAAAGAAATAGGTGAAAATCGAGAGAATGCAATAAAGTATTTTGATCAGTTAATCGAGATAAATCTTTCATCTCTGGAACCATACATTGTTGGTCCTCACACACCTGATCTTGCAAGACCTATTTCAAAGATGGCAGAAGATGTAAAGAAGAATAACTATCTTGATACGATATCGGTCAGCCTTATTGGAAGTTGCACAAATTCTTCGTATGAAGACATGTCCCGTGCAGCAGATATCGCTAAACAAGCAAAAGAAAGAGGGGTTAAAACTAAAACGCCATTACAAGTTACACCCGGCTCTGAAATGATTCGAGCTACTATCGAAAGAGATGGGCAAATGCAATTGCTAAAGGACATTGGTGCAAACGTGCTTGCAAATGCATGCGGTCCCTGTATAGGCCAGTGGAGTAGACCCGAGTTAAAAAAGGGCGAGCCCAATATCATTGTTACATCCTATAACAGAAATTTTCCAGGACGTAATGATGGAAGACGAGAAACAATGAATTTTATAGGAAGTCCGGAGCTAGTTATAGCCCTTGCACTTGCTGGCAAACTTTCATTCAATCCACTTACAGACTCATTAATTGCAAATGATGGAACCAAATTCAAACTTGATCCACCTAAAACTGCACCTGAAATTCCAGGAAACGGTTTCAAAGATGTCACTGATATCTATGTTGCACCAGCCGAGAACCCTGATAGCATAGAGGTAAAAATTAATAAATATAGTGATAGATTGCAATTACTTGAACCATTCTCAAAATGGGATGGCAAAGATTTTGAGAGATTAGCAATATTAGTAAAAGTAAAAGGAAAATGCACAACAGACCATATTTCTCCAGCCGGACCTTGGTTAATGTATAGAGGACATCTAGATAAACTAAGTGACAATTTACTTCTTGGTGCCGTTAACGCCTATCAAGAAGGCAAAGTAGGCATTGGTAAGAATATCCTCAACTCAAAAATCGAATCATTTGCTCACATAGCTAGAGACTACAAAGAAAAAGGTCTAAGATGGATTATTATAGGAGATAAGAATTATGGAGAGGGCAGTAGCAGGGAGCATGCTGCCATGACACCGAGGTACCTGGGGTGTATTGCAGTTATTGCTAAAAGTTTTGCAAGAATACATGAAACGAATTTGAAGAAGCAGGGAATACTGGCATTAACATTTGCCGATCCGTTTGATTATGACAAAATTATGGAAGACGATAGAATTAGTATAATCGATCTTCAGAATCTAAAACCCAAAGATAATGTTAACTGTATATTGTATCACAACAATGGAATTATAGAAAAAATAACTTTGCAACACTCATATAATGAATCCCAGTTAGAATGGTTTCGATCAGGTTCAGCACTAAATATCTTGCGTTCGATGGAAAAAGAAAATGATAATCAATTAACTAAATAAACAAAAATCTTTCAAACGTGTTCCTATATTTCTAGAATTATTAGGATTTATTGAGCATCATACTTAAAAAATTATCAATCTTTCCCCACTTTTCGCTATCATTATCAGTAGTTGATAGATATTACAAAGTCTTTTAATCTCTAATGTTCATGGTTTTCATATTGCTCTAATGAAGTCTACCTTAAAGGTATTAGAGTATTCAAAAAATTAAAATATATCTACGATATATGAATAAAAGAAAAGCAGATTGTCCAAAATTAATACCGTTACATAGGATAGAATGTTTTGTAAATTTAAGGAAAAAGATATAGATTTCTTTATATTATTTTTTATGAAGATGTGTCAGATAAGAAAGAGAACAGAACCTAAAAAATTGCATATTCTCTACATCTTTACTTTCATAGACTTTCATCTAGAATAACTCTAAAGCATTATCTTTTTGTATAGAAATTGTTAAAAAAATTATAGTGTAGTAATAAATAAGATTTAAAAATACAAACCTGAAAAAGTATTTTACAGAAAGATAAATATCATTGGAATCATAGTTAATGAGAGCCTTTCAGATCAAAGTTAATTGTGAATATATTTGGTTATGATGGTGGATTGCAATTGAGCCAAAGGGTAAGAAATGCTCGAAATAGGATATCAAAGAAGGAGTGAAATATGTTTGTTGCCATGGAACACTTTCTTTCTACAATATAGACGAATATGGAAAACAACCTGTTTCAACCCGAGATGGAGGTAAGTGATATTCACAAGCTTGCAGGTTTTTGAAATTAGAGCATCATATACATTTTTGGTATCCAATAATGAAAAAGCATATTGAGAGAATGATACAAATGTTACCATTTTAATCAATCTAGAAAAAATAAAATGTCATGTTAAGAGGGCATTGAGGGCACATGTGGCAATTATCGATGTGATCTCAAAATTACCTTATTATCATATTTTGAAATATTAACCTGTATTATATGGGCGTTCAATAGAGTAGAAATCGAGTAATAAGAAATGAATTAAAGTAAAACAAATATAATAAATAAAAGCTATAGGATAAGAAAAATCTTTAAAGTTTGGATTCATAGTCCTGTATATCAATCATTCAAAAATATCTTCGACAGATCAATTTTCGCCTTAGGAAATTTTAAATTCATATTCCCAAGAGTATTGATAACAATTTGTGCAATTGCAAAATTTCGAAACCATTTCTTGTTGGCCGGGATAATGTGCCATGGTATATTTTTAGTACTATATTTACTTAATATCTCTTCATATGATAGAATGTATTGATCCCAAAATTTACGCTCAATTATATCGCTTTCTGAAAACTTCCACTGTTTTGAAGGATCATTGATCCTTTCCTCGAGTCTTTTCTTCTGCTCGTCTTTGCTAATATGCAAGAATAATTTAATGATTCTTATGTTATTTTCAAACAAATATTTCTCAAAACTGTTGATTTGATTGTATCTTTTAGACAATATAGATTCAGGTATCAATTTATGTACTTTCACTGATAAAACATCCTCATAATGGGAGCGATTAAATATCACAATTTCTCCTTTTGCAGGAACTAATTTGTGTCTACGCCACAGGTAATCATGGGATATCTCCTCATCATTAGGTTTCTTAAATGAAAAAACTTTGCAACTCTGTGGATTAAATGCACTCATTACATGCCTAATGGTACTGTCTTTTCCTGATGCATCCATACCTTGAAGAACTAGTAGCATTGCCTGACTTTTGTCTGCAAAAAGTTTGTATTGTAGATCAGACATCTGCTTTGTAAGGCCGTTCTTTAATTTATCTTCCGCATAATCTTTGTCAATTTCACCAGTAAAGTCAGGATCCCACTTGCTCAATTTTATTTTTGTATCAGGACTAACTACAAATTTATTTACAAAATCTGTTTTCATATATCATTCTATTGAAAGAATTAAGTTATTGAATTAAAATTGATTGCTAGTTATCATTTTAAATATGGATAAAAATAAATTTCTTGTTTAGATTTGAGTTAAATGATAATTCCTAAATTTATACTAGATAAGTGTATTTAAAAGAATTAAGTAATAATACACATCCTTTACCAGTAAACAAAAAAAAGATATAGAAAACTAACCAGAAATCTTAAAATTAAAGTTACCTTTAAATGGTAAATAAAATAATTTTCAATGAAAATCAAAATATCCCGTATCTTTGGTTAATTGTGGTGATTGAAAGTGTATTTGTATATTTGTTAGTTTTTTTCCATTATCGTATTGACAAAATAATAATGAAAGTAATGTGTCTTTTTATATAAAATACTGCTACAGGTTATCTATATAACAAGCAAAACAGGACAATGAACATGCTACACTATACCACTTGTAACGCGTCTTAACAGTAACCGTCAATACCAGTTCGTCTTTTAGTTCCTATAACTATTAAATCAATAGAACTATCAGAAGCACAGATGATCATTGGATCTGTAATTGATATTTACCATCAATAAAAATATCGGTTTCACATCGTTAAAACCCTCATTTTCGGTCATTTTGTTTATATCATTAAACCACGATTGGGCTTGATTTGACATTTCCTCAAAATATAGTTCAACTGTAGAACCAGAATTTTCGACGTAATAAAATAATTGTGGTTTCAGATGGATTCATAATATTAGGGCTTTTTGAAGTTTGGCACCTTCAATGGCATATTTGGCATCCACAATTGATTGCTCGAACCATTCATAGAAACAAGAATTTATTTTAAAGCGTTCTTTTCTTATTTTTCCTTCCCATTCTTTTTCCTTCCTCATTTTGACAATGCTACTGCCAAGCCGCTATACCTTAAAATAACAAAATTACAAAGTTGTTTTAATTTAAAAAAAAGAAAATCATCTGATTGTTTGTTTGATAAACTCTTGCTATTTGCGTGGCAATACGAATTTTTTTTGTTTAGTATTTCATTTTTTATTGATATATAGGATTAATCTAAGCTTTTGACGACAAAGGACTGTAATTGCTGCTCTTGTTTTCTTCTGTATTAGGTTATTTCAATCTAACACATTCATTCCCATTTGGTCCAATAAATATTCAATATGTTTTAAAACATTTTATAAAGTTAATAATAACACAAAATAATCTCAATATGTAATTGTATTCTTTTAGGTAAATGAGGCTTGACCGTAATTCTATAACATCCATCATATCCTTACAATAAAGCACTTGGAAGAAATTGCAAATCAAATAATGATAATTATTAATGAGACTCTATTAAAAGTTAATTGAGGAGGATAGATATGGACAGTAAATATATTTTTGCTCTAAGTTATCTATCAATCATATGTATATTATATATTCAAGGATACTTTATGCAATTAACCCCATTTCCAGGGGCAATAATTTCGACTGGTAAATCCATGATTGACTGTTCATACATTCAGAACGCCTTTGGAGAAATAATCAATGGTTCTCAAAAAAAAAGTAATGAGGCCATGACCAACAATAGTATCAACAATAACAGTAATGAAATCAAAACAGTTACTACCAAAGAATCAAATCAAAATTGGAGTATAAACTTTATTGACTTAACGATTGATTCTATATCTTCTCTCTATAGGATGTTTACAGCATTGGGATTATCGTTTGCTGTTGCAATAATATTTGGAATCCTAGCTGCCAGAAAACCTCTGGCTTCCAAGATAATTATTCCTATAATAGATATCCTACAATCAGTCCCTATCCTTGGATTCTTTCCTGCAGCAATCGCGTTTTTTATCACATTGTTTAATGAAAGTTCGATAGGAATAGAGATGGCAGCCATTTTTCTGATATTTACAAGCATGGTATGGAACATGATATTCTCAGTTTATGAATCCGTACTATCAATTCCATCAGAGTTACTGGAAACAACCCATGCTTATAGAGCAAATCCTTTCTTGCGATTAAGAAGACTATACCTGCCTGCTAGCATACCCAAGTTGATTTATAATAGCATCATGTCATGGGCTGGCGGCTGGTATTTTCTTACAACAGCTGAGATAATATCATTAGGATCCAAAACATTTAATCTCCATGGTATAGGAAGTTTACTTGGTACTTCTGTTTCTTCGGGGCATTACATACAAGCTATGATAGCACTTGGAATTTTGATCCTAATTATTATAATAATAGATTTCTTCTTTTGGCGACCTCTTGAATCATATGCAAATCGCTTTAAATATGATTCTTCTTCAACTTATGCTTTTACTGCTACTACTGACACCAAACATCATCATCGTCGCCGTCTGGGTCTATATAATGACAATATTCCAAGGCGTGTTATTCCTAGGCTTATATTTCGCAGTGGTACAATGATCTCATCAGTTCACTTATCAGATTTTTTAAGCAAAAGTTCCAGACCTTTAATACATATAAAATCTAGCAGGTTGATAGAAACCATTGTAAAAATAATTTATTCTTTGGAATTACGAATATTTCCTGTCATTCACCGCTTGTTTGATAATAAAAGAAATCTAAAGACATTTAGTATTATTATATTACCAATTTCAATAACATTTGCAATTTTGGTTATATTGCACGAAGGCGAAGTAATCCATAAATCGATCTTGTCTCTTTCTAATATGTATTCATCAATTTATAATGATCCTAAAAGTGCAACAATCGTTTCTCAAATCCCATTAGCACTATTGCTGTCATATTTGAGGCTGACTGCTGCCTATCTTATAACTCTGGCATGGACAATACCCGTAGCTATTATGATTGTACATAATCCCAGGTTTTACCGTATTATGCCCCTGTTTCAAACCCTCGCCGCTATACCTGCTACTGCATTCTTTCCATTTGCAATTGCGTTTGTAAATTACGTACCTGGAGGGTTTGAATTTCTATCGATATTGTTAATATTAACGGGAATGCAATGGTATGTTTTATTTAATTTGATAGGTGGCTTACGATCTATACCCGGAGATTTAGAAGAAACAGCAAAGGCATTCCGAGTTACTAAAAACCAGTATATCAGACGAGTTTTACTTCCATCGATATACCCCTCATTTATAACTGGAAGCATTACAGGCTGGGGAGGAGGATGGAACTCTCTAATAGTAGCAGAATATCTCGTTTTAGGAAACAAGACATACTCGGTGTTGGGTATTGGATCTCTGTTAGATAGAGCTTCATATGACATAGGAAATACAATATTGGTGCTTTTGATTGTAGGTGTAATGTCAGCAGTAATTGTTACGATTAACCGTTTGGTATGGAGACGGATTTATAAAAAAGTAATCAGAAAATATAGTATAAATATGTAAAACACCAAATATTCTAAAGGGACATTAACTTTTTGGATAATAAAAAATCTATAAAATATATTTTTCCCTATTAAAAATAGTTTTTCTACATTATTGTATAGAAATACAATGGCATTATGCTATTTCCATAAAAGATTACAAATCTAAATCAATGATTAATAAAAAATTTTTGGAAGACTAACCTAAAAGTCATCATTTTTAAAACAGCATGGAAAATAAATTACTATCGTTAATAAACAATGTTGAATGAACTCAAATATTCTGAAGATGGAACTACACCGCTGCTTGAACTTCGAAACGTTAACAAAGAATATACCGACAGCGATGGCAAGTCTGTTACAGTTCTCAATAATATTCGCCTGGCGATAAATCATAATGAATTTATCTCCATACTTGGACCATCGGGTTGCGGCAAGTCTACATTATTGAGAATAGTTATGGGATTGGAACCATATACTGCAGGAGAGGTGTTATTCAAAGGCGAGATGATTAGAGGAAAAGTAAATCCATCTATGGCTATGGTATTTCAATCATTTGGTCTTTTTCCTTGGTTAACAGTAGTTGAGAACATTGAATTTGGATTAGAATCATTGCACATCCCAAAGGATCACAGGCTAAAAAAAAGCCTCAGCATTATTCAAGATGTAGGATTGGAAGGGTTTGAAAATGCATACCCTAGAGAATTATCGGGGGGGATGAAGCAACGAGTTGGTATTGCAAGAGCACTTGTAACCAATCCAGAAATACTTCTTATGGACGAGCCATTTTCCTCCCTTGATCCTTTAACAGCTGAGGCCTTAAGGGAGGAGGTGCTCAAGGTTTGGAGTAATAGATTTTCTACACCTGATGTGGTGATAATGGTAACTCATAGTGTTGAAGAGGCAGTATATATGTCAGATCGAATTATAGTTCTAAGTAACAGGCCTGCAAATACTGTAAAAGAGGTTAATATTGATATACCAAGACCACGTGAGAAACGGGATAAGGCGATATACGAGTATTCTGATCAGATTACAACGCTAATATCACAATTATAGTTGTTGGAATAACAGATTATTATCAATCAAAAGAGGGAAATCATACAATCTATTAGAAAATAAAAAATTTAAATCATTGGCAAAACAGATTTAATATTGTATATTAAAAGTTGGAGATACTTAAGGTTCATTATAGCGTACTAATTGGATTTCTGGAAGTGTTGGATGATTTGGGTGGAAAATCAGATGTAGCCGAAATTGCGTCTAAACAAGGATTAGAGCTTGACCATCTTCTGCCAATACTTGAGGCAGGAGAAATGTTAGAACTTGTCCAGGTTCACTCAGGAGATGTATCAATAACCGAAAAAGGACATTTATTCATAGCAGCTAGTCCAAAAGTAAGAAAAAAGATACTTCGGGATATAATCGCTAATTTGGATATATTCAGGAAATTGATCGATCTCATAAAACAAAGTGAAAAAGGGCATATCACAAAAGAAGATCTGTTAGAATTCATTTCTAATAGTGATAATACAATCACCGATAATGATTATTTAAATGAATTTGATTGGATTATTGAATGGGGAAGACAGGCACTCATACTTGATTATAATGCCAATACGGAAAATATTGCTTTAAGACAGCAACACAACAGCCCTGCATAAAAGACTGATCGCCAACCCAATTTTTTCACAAAAGGATAAAGATATTAAAAACGAAAATAGATGGAACCTGAATTAATAATAAAACCGGATTTCGGGTTGATATTTTAATTAACTCCATCCAATCCAATTTCAATCATATATTTTTGAATAGGCCTCTTTAGAACAGTTGATAATCATCATAATCATTCTACAAAGTCAATTCATATGTTCAGTTCATTTGTATTATAAGAAAGCTAGTATATAGCAAAAGACAATATAAAAACAATTAATAAAAAGGATTGAAAAAAGGTTATTTCGTCTTACTATGAATTAATTTTATTAGATAAGAAGAACCCAAATGAACCATAAGTTTCTTCAAAAAGTGTGTTACAGTATTAACCAAAGGTAAAGAAAACTCTTTTACAATTATAATAGGACAATTCAACCTATACATCAAAAGATTAGCAAAAGTAGAATTTGTAAATAAACTGTACTTTCCAATAGTTGATTCAGTAATTACTATATCCGGATTGTATGCAACAATTGACTTTAATATCAATTTTGCAAATTGTGTACTATCTTTTTCAATATCTTCTGTAACATGAATTTCATTAAGTTCTACCTCTGCTGCTTGGAGGAAATATTCTCTTCTCTTTATATAATCAGAATTATTCTTATTGTTTGAAGAGGAATTTGATGTGGCTATAGTGTTTTCATCATAACCCATAGGTTTCCTATTTATTGATACAACATTCAAGTTAAATCTTTCAGCATTTGCAAACCATTTGATTATCCTTAAAATTTCATCAGAATTGTCCCCATCATCATACAATACTACCATATTTTTTCTATTCTCTTTGGTTAGTCCTGCTTCATTCCCAAGATTTTGTATTTCCCCGATTATATTATCATCACTATGAGGAAGGATTGCCAAATAATCACAGGTAAGCAATGTTTGTAATTTTTTGTTATTTTTTATTGTTTCATAATCCATAATCAAAAAATGAATTTTCTGTTCTGCTATTGTTGACAGAACTGCTTCTGTGGTATCATGAGAAATTCTGACAAAATAGTGATAAACCATATTTTGTTTATCTAATATTTTTTCTAGAGGGGCAAAAGCCTTTCTTGATGAATCTATAAAAGCGACTCCAGCAGATAGAGGTGTTTGATCTGGAACAGTTATAGTTCTCAAGATATTTATCTCCCCATCTTTTTCTTTGGCTACGCGTATTGCATAATTGATTAATCTATCCGGATTATCCGGAGTATAAGGTATTAGAATTCTAAAATCTTTTCTAACAAGGTTGCCTTCGCTTGTTACGATTGGAGAATAATGTTCGACTTCTTTTCTAAAAGTAAATATTCTATATATGGTAAAACCAACCAAAACCCACAAAGCAGTAATAACCCAGCTAAATGGAGCAGTAAATAAAAGATAAACTGCTAGTCCCAACTTGAGAATTATCCCTATTATGGGTACAATGGGAAAGAAAGGTGTCTTAAATCCATAATCAAGCTTATCGCCATACATTCTACGTATAGTAATGACAGCAACATTGACCTGAGTAAACAAAAGTAGAAATATGACTGCAGAGGCTTGAGCGATAGAATCAAGAGGAAGAGCATAAGCCATTACTGCCATTATTATAGATGATAGAATAACAGAAACATAAGGTGTCTTAAATTTAGGGTGGATTGCACTTAGTTTGTGTGGTAAATTATAGTGCCTTCCCATTGCAAAAGCAACCCTTGCTGAAGAAAATGTAGTGGCATTTAAAGCAGCTATAGTAGAAACTATCCCACCCACTAATACTATGAAACCTCCATATGGCATAAATAATTCTGCTGCCTTCATTATACCTAAATCGCCATTATGACCAATATATTGCCATGCTGGACCATGTATAGGGAATATTGCACCAATAGAAACAAAAGCAACAAGACAATACATAATTACCACAAGAGCAAGAGATATGAAAATTGCTTTTGGAATATTTCTTTTGGGATTTTTAACCTCTTCACCTGATTGAACAATTATTTCATATCCCTCAAATGCAATGAAAGTTAAACCCATTGCAGAAACTAGACCACCCAAACCCATAGGCATAAAATCTGCAAAATTAGATTTCCAATTAGGATGGTTTGTCATTGCCCAGAATCCTGCAATTATGACAGCTATAATTGCTACAAGTTGGACCACTGTTACAATGGTTCCAATTTTTCCAGTTTCAGATGTCCCTTTTATATTTACAGCTGTAAATAGTGCAATAGCCGCAACGGCGACTAATTTGTCTAAAGGAATAAATCCAAAAATGCTATTTACAGTAAGAATATTGGTCGTATGCAATAAGCTTACAAAGAAGGAACCAAATCCCACAGAATACAAACTTCCCGCAATAATATGGGCAAGCCATGCCATCCACCCACTAATAAAAGCATTTGGACGAGGAAGACCTTCTCTTACCCACAAATAACCTCCACCTGCTTCAGGCATTGCAGAACCTAGTTCAGCATAACCCATAGCAGTAAACAAAGTGATTACAGCATTAATAATAAAGGCCAAAATTACAGAACTCCCAGCCAGACCAATTGCCGGACCTGTTAGAACAAATATCGCACCACCAATCATAGCGGCTATTCCAATCATAACAACATCCAATAGATTTAATGATCGAACAAGTTTGGCCTCATGAGGATGCGTTGGTGTCCCAGATTGTCTAATTTCTGAAGACATGGATTTCTAAACAATATATCGAGCTCTTAGATAATTAAATGTATTATTAATCAATATAGATAGAACAAAACCTATTGGCTTCTCAGTAATAATAGTAAATTAATATGTGGAATAAATAAAAAAACAAAGAAAGGATTCGATTCCAAAAGATGGCTAAAGTATTGATACACCCACTCCATTCCACCCTCCACCACCCCACCACCAAATAAAATCATGGAATTATTGTTACAATTGCATTGAAATCAGGTTTTGGACTGGAAGGAATTGAATATATTTATCGTGGAATAGATGAAAAATAATATTTTATTGATTATATTGAGTTTTAGCATAATTTATTTTTGAATTCCTTTCAATGATATCGCGTTTAAAGTTTTGAAATGGCAAGCATATACGTGATTTAAACAAAACAAAAAACATTGCAACGGGTTTAAAATGTTTTGTTGTGTGGTTCAGTAAATCATTTTTTTTGTTAATGTTTTAAAATTATATTTAGAAAGCAATAAATAGTCATAATATAATACGATTTCCTAGATATCACATAGTTTACCTTTTTTCGAATCATGCCTCAAAGCATTTAAACATTTAAAGTGAAATACGGTAGGAGTACAAGGCCAATATTAATCAAAAATAAATGGAAAGTGTATTTTCTTAGTGCATAATCATGAATATATCATCAAATTAAATTTTAAATAGGATATTCTAAAAATTCTAAACGTCATATAAATTAAAATTAAATATTGTCAGTGATTTAGATACTTGAGGTTTGGTCATAATTCGATATTCCCTATCTTTATCCTTAACTCCATGTCAGCCAGTCCCAAGCATGTATTTTATTGATTTTGGATTTATTTTCTCAGTTTTACAGTTATAGTATACCATTAGCTGATAGAGTAATACAGATAAGAGTACAATTGCAGATACTTTATGAAA
>JBDUES010000103.1:0-22095 GCA_040297625.1 Candidatus Nitrosocosmicus sp.
TGCTTTGTTGCATGATTCGAAAAACAGTTAAAAATAGGATTTGTGTATGACAATATCAATTAGATTTTGACTATTTCCGTTATAACTCTATCAACAAAACGCTAACAAACAACGAATAAAATAATCATGCAACAAAGCACTGTAAATACAATGGTAGTGTGTTTTATTGTAAAGTATATGGGTTGTTTTAATTCTTTGATTTTTAATATTTACAATATAGATGAACTATCGCTATAATCAACTTTTTTTATTAAAACAATCATCACTTGTTTACAAATGCAACTACTAATCTATATGTTACATAACGGTTAACAAAGCCAATACGATATAGATCCACAATTAAAAATTATAAAATAAAAATAAATATCCCGCGAGCAGGATCTGCTCCAAAAAATAAAAGGTTATTTTTTGTTTGAGCCTGCGACTCTTCGGTCACTGCTAGATGTAAGCCCGATAGGCTGATATTGGTTAGCAATTAGTTGCCAACAACTACAGCCGAAAGCTCTACCAGGCTGAGCTACCGCGGGACATTTAAATTTAAAATTAATTATATATAATCTAATCGTAAACAAAAGTTCATTATTTTAATAAACTAATATACTATTTTTATCTAATTTAACAAATTATGAATTTAGCAATTTATAAAAATAAAATTTTCATATTGATTTTATTTTCGTCCATATTTACATTAATTATGTATTCGTTATTTGTGTATTCTTTAGGTGGTCCCAACTTTAACTCTATTCCATTCCGTCCAGAAGAAGCATATAAAATAGTTTTACATGATGTTTATAACTTTTCTTCGAACAAGATTAATAGTATTCCTCTTAATGATATGAAAGATAAATTTACCTATCAAAGTGTAAGGATAGAAAGTAACGGTACTGTTTATTTATTGAATTCCAAAGATAGTTCCATTATAAAGACAATAGATAACATAACCGCTCCATCAGCTAATGGAATCCATTTTGCATGGGAAATAACTATAAATAATACAAAATTTTATGTGGATTCAACAAGTGGACAAATTATTTCTACCTCTAAATAAACGAGATAATTAATTTCTAATCAAGTAATTTACTATTTTTTCCTTAATTTATGTATCTGAAATTTTTTTTAACAATTTGTAAATAAAATAAGAAATAATCTTATCCGCACCTGCTCTTCTAAGTGACAATAAAGATAGACCGCACCATTCGATCTCATCAAGCCATTTCTTTTCCGCAGCAGCTTGTATTAAGGCATATTCACCTGAAACGTTTTGGACAACCAATGGTTTTTCAGTATATGTCTTTACCATTTTTACAATATCCATATACCAATAAGATGGTTTGATCATCACCCAATCTGCACCTTCATTGACATCGACTAGTACCTCTCTTACAGATTCGTGCTGATTATTAAAACTATTCTGGTATGAAGACTTGTCAATAAAATCGGATTTAAAAAAATTGTTACTTCTGAATGGAGAATACAAACAAGAACTATGCTTAGATGAATAACTCATTATTTTAACATTATTAAAATTATTATTTTTTAATATTTTTTTTAGGTAAAGTACTTGTCCATCCATCATTGAAGAAGGAGCAATAAAATCAGTTCCAGATTCAGATAAACTCAAGGAAATTTTTCCCAGTACTTTCAAAGTGTTATCATTATCGATTTTTAGATTATTCATTTGTTTTGAATCAGTTTTTTTTCTGACAGCAGCATCGTTACGATAAACTCCACAGTGACCAGAAGTATTGTATTGGCACAAACATACATCAGATATAATGTTTATTTTATTACCAAAATTCTCCTTAATTCTTTTAATCGATCTCTGAGTAATCCCATTTTTACCGAACGACGATGTTCCTAACGAATTCCTATTTTTAGGTATACCAAAAATTAGCATATTATAAATCTTTAAATCCACTAATTTTTGGACAAATTGAGAAATATTTTTTATAAAAACTTTAGAATCATTTAGATATCTCATCTTTAAACTATTTATATAAGTTGATTCATTTTCATATATAAAAATAGGGAAAATAAAGCTATTAACATCATCAGAAATACTCAACAGATTTTTTAAATATACAATGATTCAGTATTAAATTTAACGGTTAATGATGCCATATATATTATTGTGATAGGTTTTTACAAATCCTCTTCTTTCATAAAAAGATAATAAATTATCGCTTTGTAATGTTTGAAGTCCGAAAAATGGGTATCCCAGTTTTCTTCCATACTGAATTGAAAAATCAACAATGTTTGTTGCGACATTTTTACGCCTATGCTCTTTTTTAGTTCCCAAACAATACAAAGCAATGCAATTTTTATAGGAAAATAAGATACAGCAACCAACAGCATTTTTATGTATTTCACCTATAACATTTACTTCAGATAAAACAAAGTTAAAAATATCAAATTTTTTCTTTAAAATCGTATATACTAGATATTCTTTGTCAGGACTAAGACCAAAAGACAAACAATAAACCTTTGTCCACTCTTTCAATAAATCAACGTTGTCAACTATTAGAATTTTTTGAGAATTATTATATTGATTTGTTGAACCTTTAATATCCAAATTAGAAATATTTAGCTCAGCATAGTTTGGATATTGTAAACCTATTACTTCATCGATTTTTTCAAAATTTTTTTTTATCAAATATTCTTCTAAAAGAGTTTGATCTGAATTTATATGTAAATAGAAATTTATTTTTTTGTTATTTGAGACCTTAAATAAAGTGTGCATTATTTTATCAATTTCATTGTTATCTTTAAAATTGAAATTTATATTTTTATTAATTAATGTTCTATTAATAAAATAATCGTCAAGTAAATCTCTATTATATAAAGTAAAAAAGTTGTTGTCGATATCCAAAAATGTACAATTCCAATTTTTACAAAAATAAAACTCGTTTTTTTGTAGTATTTTAATAATATTGGAGTCCAAGAATTTCAAGCATCCTTTTAATTAATTCTGGATTTTGATACTTTCCCAATGTCTCCAATACCAGGTTTATGGCGGATTCAGTATCATAATCATGGCATAAAAACTTAAATTTTTCCATTACTTGATCTTCTAAATTATTATTTTGTTGAAGACTATTTTTATTTTCTAACAATACAGTTGTAATAATTTTATCTATTTCATCAGCTTCGTCAAGATCATTACTAGAAAATTCGATATCTTTTTTATAATTTTGTGATAGAAAGAATATTTTTAATGTATTGGGATTGTATCTTTTTAAAACATCTGAGATAAAAATAGTATTACCAATAGAATTAGACATTTTTTCTGAATGAATATTTACAAGACCTATATGAATCCACAAATTTTTTTGGGGTATTTTATTAGGGATATCAATTCTTTTTGAAATTTCATCAATAAACTCATGATGTGGATACAATAATTCTCTAGCTCCACCATGAATATCATATTCATTATTATACACATTCTTTATAATTTCATGATCCTGAAAATGCCATCCTGGAATACCACTAGTCAAAATTCTTTTATAGCTTTCATCATTACTATCATTTTTTTTTACATATTCTTGATAAAAGTTTTCAGAATTCCATATCATAATATCCTTCTGATTATTTTTACCACAAGAGATATCAATTGGCATGTTTTCAATATCCGCTAAAGTCAGACCAAATGGACTGTTTATGTCTTTAGGTATTGTTAGATAAACGTTTCCAGCATACGAATATCCTTTTTTTGAATTTAAAATATTAATAACATCGTTTTTAATTAAAGATAAAAAGTCAGAAACTCGAGTATAAATAAAATTTTGTTCTACTTGAATTTTGTTTAGATCCTCAAAAAGATAGGACAAAAATTTATAAGAAATATCTGCAATTTTTGTAGTTTCATAACCATCTTTTTGATAGATTTTATGATCAATATCAGTTAATTGCAAAACGGCAATAGGGGAATCTCCTATAAATCTATGAAAATTAATTAAAAAATTAAAAAAGATAAAAATTCTCGCGTGTCCTATATGACATTTTTCATACAGTGTTGGACCGCAAATAAATATTTTCAAATCTCATCCTTGAGTTTATTAAATAATTTAACTTTATATTTATATCTATTATTTATGATTTTATCAAGTTGCCGTTGAATCATCCAAGTAAATAAAACGGTAAAAATTCATAAGTGCAGTGGTTATGTATAGTTAAGAATTCACTTAATTGTTATTGTAGTGATCTATAAACTGAATCCAATTGTATATACACGTTTTAATTTAATTTAAATTTTCTTGCATAAAATTTTCTACATGGAAAGTTGTCATCAAAACTTTTAGTTATGCTTTTCATTATAAATAATATTTATATAGAAACCAAAGAATTTAAATAAAATAATATCAATCAATTAAATCGGCATTATTTTTTTTATACTGTTTTAAAGTATTAACAATTAAATTCACATCTTCAATATTTTTCGAAAGTCGCCCTATCTTGATACAATCTCTAATATCTCTAGATTTTAACTTGTTCCAAACTAAATGTGCTATTTGTATTGAAACATTTGATTCTAGATTACATTCTTTTAGGAGAAGGTGTTTTGTAATTTTTAAAAATGCTTCATAATTATATTTCTTGAAATATAAAACGAGGAATCTTGATAACAAAGGTGTTAGTAATTTTTTTTCATTATTGCAAGATGCAAAAACCCAAGTTTTCATAACAGATTTTCGTGTTTTCTCAAATTTTGTTTCACTCAATATCCCTGTTTCCATTAAACTCAAAAGTGCTGCTTGATCCTTAATTGGCATATATTCAATTTCATCAATAATCAAATTTCGGGGTCTATTTGTAAATAAATAATCCACCATACCTGCTTTTGTGCTATGACTTCCCAGGGTGAAATAAGAACGTTGAAGGTTCATACATTCCATTAAAAACAAAGTTTTTGCAGAACCCGGAGGTCCAACCAATAAAATATGTACAGGCAAATAGGAAGAAATGGCAAATGAAAATATTTTTTTTATATTATCATAACCGATAATATTTTCAAAAAGAGTATTATTTGATTTAAAGACTTCAAGTTCAAAGTCAGGTTTTAATGGATTAGAGTTTAAAGATTTATTTTGAATGGTATGTTTTGGATTTCTTTTAGTATTTTTTCTTTTATTGCTATCATTATCAGTAACATAATCAAACATAAGACATTTCTATAACAGTCATACTAATAAAACTTTTTTTTAAATATTTGAGATAAAGCATTTATTATATCGATGCCTAATATTTATTAAACAACAATTTTAACGAGCACCAATAATAAATAACATAAAGAATAAAAGTTGTTGAGTGAAAGATCTTCCCACAATACTAATTACTAGAAAAATTCCAATAAATGGGATAAATATTTTAAACTCAAAATACAAAATAATAATAAATAAAAGAAATAGACCTTTTAATAGAAACGAATTAATCAATAATGTAAAAAATGTTGATGCAATATTATGTGTATTACAGGATAAAATAGATAAAGAAATTATTGATACGGCTGGATCGAAACTAAAAATAATTAGTACTTTTAGTACAGGTTTCGAGCATATAGATGTTGATACAGCTAAAAAAAGAGGGATAAAAATAGGTTATACAGGGGATATTTTAACAGAAACAACCGCAGATTTAACTTTTGGTTTGATATTGTGTATAGGAAGAAGAATAATAGAAGCGGATAAATTCGTCAGAAAGTTAAAATGGAAAAATGGATGGAGTCCTCAACTTATGCTAGGAACAGATATACATAATAAAATTCTAGGTTTAATTGGTTTTGGGAAAATTGGTCGGTCGATAGCAAAGAGAGCTATTGGATTTGATATGAAAATAATTTACTATAAAAGAAATAGAGAAATCGCAGATTTAGACAAGTATTTAAAAAATAAAGTAGAATATTGTGAATTAAAAGAATTACTGGCTATTTCAGATTATATAGTAATTTGCTGCTCTTTTAACAAGGAGAGTTTTCACCTCATAGATATTGAAAAAATTAAAATTATGAAAAATACAGCATTTCTAATTAACACTTCAAGAGGTAAAATAGTAATAGAAAAAGATTTGGTTTTTGCATTAAAAAACAAATATATAGCAGGAGCAGCTTTAGACGTATTTGAAGAGGAACCCCTAACACAGAATAACCCAATGATTAAAATGAAAAATGTTATTTTGGTGCCGCATATTGGAAGCGCAAGTATTGATACTAGGAAAAGAATGTCTGAAATAGCTGCTACAAATATAATCAATGTATTGGAAGGTAATGACAAAAATGCATTACTAGTATAAGGATTTAGCAGATATCAAAAATAAACCGTTACAATATTAACAAAAAATATTAAAGCCTCTTTAGTTGAATTTCATCTACATCCTCCTGGTTTCCAGTAATGCAGTCGGTGTGAATTATTTTAATGGGTGTAAATACGATCTCCCCTTCTGGAATATGATTTCCTCTTTGTAATAATACAAATTTTTCTTTTAGGTTTTGTTTATGGTCAGAGCATGTCAATCCAATCATAAATTTGTTATTATCAGTATCATTTATTTCCATAATAAACTCCGGTGGAAGCATACATTTTTTTTTATTAACAACAAATGAACAATATTCCGGTAACAACTATGAATAAATATATTATATCTAATTAAAGGTTTTCATTTATATTTAAATAGAAATAAACCAATAAAATTTATTTTAAATAGCATGTCCAACTAAATACATCCGCAAGAAGTAGTATTAGTATATTATATAACTAAAGAATCAATGAATATATATTAATAAAGCTAAGAATTATTTGTAAAAAAAAGGAGTGAAAAATAAAAAAAGATTATTTTAGATGCATTAATTGTGACAAATCACCTGGTGAAGCCATAGTGGCAAAATCAAGAATAGGTCCATACCATATTCCAAATATCACCATAAAGCCAATAGCAAATACTAAAACTGCAACAATAGATATTGGCTCTTTTTGTCTAACCCTATTTTCACCTTCTTCCAGATACATTTTTCGTATTATCCATGCATAATAACCTAAAGACAGTGCACTATTTAATACTCCAGCAATTGCAAGATAAGGCCCCCACCATACAATGTGACCACTATCTATCGCAGCTCCAAATAATAGAAATTTACTCCAAAATCCAATTAGAGGGGGTATTCCAGCTAAAGCCAGTAATGCAATAGTCATAGCAATAGCAGTCACCGGCATTCTATACCCAAGTCCTTTAAATTTTTCAATGTTATATCCACTGATAACTATAATTACTGCAGCAGCTGCGATAAATGCAGCAGATATCATAACGGCATGATTTATTATATGAAACAACGAGGCAGCAATTCCTGCAGCGGCATATGGAGCCACAGCTAAACCTATAAGAATATAACCTGCTTGAGCAAGACTCGAATAAGCAAGCATCCTTGGAATACTTTTTTGGGTTAATGCTCCCAAATTCCCAACAGTCATTGTAAAGACAGCAATAATAGCAAGTACAAATGACCAGTGAACATTTAATGCTATCAACCCTATTATGATAACTCGAATAGCTGCAGCAAACCCAGCTTTCTTTGTACCTGCCGCAAGAAGAGTTGCAATTGTTGTAGGCGAGCCTGCATAAGTATCAGGTAACCACATATGAAATGGTACTAAACCCATTTTAAATCCGAATCCTGCAATAAAAAGCCCTACTGCTAACAACCCAAAAGGTATCAACCCTGCTTTTAGATTACCTAGTACCACTATGGAATCATAAATATTTGTGGTTCCTGTCATACCATACACTATACCCATCGCTAAAACAATAATGGCAGTAGATAACGCTCCAAACAAAAAGTATTTTATAGCAGCTTCGTTTGAAATAGGATCTTTTTTGGAAAATGCCGCTAATGCATAGGTTGGAATAGACATCAATTCCCACGAAACTAATAGCATGACAAAATCTGTAGAATAACCAATAAGGATCATACCAATGCTTGACAGAAGAATTAAAGAGTAATAGGCAGCATGATTACTCTTCTTTTTCATATAACTCCAGGATGAAACAGTTACCATTATAGAAACAATAATAAAAGCTACAGAGAAAAATGCTCCAAAAACATCATCGGTAATAACACCATTACTTGCCAGAGATAAAGCTGGAAGAGTTTCGCCTGAAACTACTCGTACTATTACAATTATTAAAGCTAGTACCAGAGCACCAAAAGCTATTCCACTATAAACTTTATTTTTAGAACTTTTTTCTTTATTTAATGCATCAATTATTGGAATCAACAAAGCGACCGCTCCCAATACAATAGTAACTAAAGCAGGAGTCGAAAACAAATCAATCATTTTTTATCACAACCACCTTTACATCAATAATAGCATAGCTACTACTATAATTCCCGCCGAAAACACATATAGATATGTTTGTGTATTTCCAGTTTGTGCCACCTTTACTACTTTAGACATAAAAACCATAGAATATTGAAAAGCAGGATTCATCCCATTCATAAATATTCCCTCAAAATACTTGTAAATACGCCTGTAGAGAGCAAGTTGAATTACTACCCCTATCCAATACCAAAGTGCATTGAGATACCATCTATTATATAAAAACTTCCAGAGAGCTTTTGAAACAACGTTTTCAGTGATTTTTTCCGGATTAACTTTTCTTTGTATGTAAAATAGATAACCCAAGTATCCTCCTATCCCAAATGCTCCCACAGATGACAAAGCAGCTATTGGATTTAAATTCAAAAAGCCTCTATCTTTTGCTTCAGTATTTCCAGACGTGCTCGTCAAAGAGGATTGAGACTTGGCTGTAGATGAGGATGAAGAGATTACCCCTCCATCAACTATACCAAAAGTATTCGAAAGATAGAATGCAAACAAACTATGAATCTGCCCTTCAAAAGCAAAGCCCACTACACCTATTGCTATAGATGCTATTGCCAAAATAGCAAATGGCATCCACATAATTCTATCTACTTCATGAATCCTATGTCCTTTTGCTTCCAGATCAGTTATATTTTTACTAGGTTTACCAAAAAATGTAAGGCCCACCATTCTAAAAGTGTAAAACGCAGTCATAAGTGCTACTACAACAGCAAATGTAAATAGATATGGAGAAAGCGAGTAATGAGATTCCAATAAAGAGGCAAAGATAGCATCCTTACTCCAAAAACCTGATGTTATTAAAGGTGCACCTGCCAAAGATAAACTAGCCAATAACATGAAAAGATAAGTTTTTTTCATATTTTTCCTCAACCCTCCCATATCATACATAAATCTCGAACCAACTGTATGAAGGATAGCACCAGCAGCCATAAACAATGATGCTTTGAACAATGCATGACTAATCATATGGAAGAAACCTGCAGTATATCCATCAACAAAATGTGTAGATAATCCAGCAATTCCAAGGGCCATCATCATATAGCCTATTTGTGAACCGGTAGAATACGCCAACACTTTTTTTATTTCAGGATTGACCAATGCCTGTGTTGCCAAAAGGAATGCAGTAATTGCACCAACCCATGCCACAATTTCAAAAAACTGAGAAATATTAAATACAGCTAGTGCAAAGAAGAGTGGACCAATTCTAGCAACAAGAAAGACACCTGCTTTTACCATTGTAGCAGCATGAATGAGTGCTGATACAGAGGTTGGACCGGTCATGGCCTCCAATAACCATTCATTTAACGGAAATTGAGCAGATTTTCCTATTGCCCCTCCAAAGAGCAAAACTGCAGCAGGAACCAAAAGATTTTGTTTCATCATTTCTTGAGCCCAGGTATGATCAGTAAGCAACTCTTTAAATCCAAATGTACCGGCATATGCAAAAATCAAAAACATTCCGGAAAGCATCATAATATCACCCACTCGATTAAACAAAAATGCCTTTATTCCCGCATGGGTTGGTGATCTCCACATGGGGATTCCCCAAACTACATGTCCTTCTTTTCCAACGTAATCCTTCTTTCTATCCGTATACCAAAATCCTACTAATGCATATGAAGCCAATCCTACGCCTTCCCACCCAAAAAATACCATTAACAGATTATCAGATAGCACAATTAACTGCATCGATCCTATAAAGAATAACATAAAAAACCAATATCGGGTGAGAGATTTGTCACCACGCATATAAGATATAGAGTAAACAAAGATTGATGCAGATATCAAAGCAACCAAATTACTCATTACTATACCAAGTGGATCAGCCAATACTCCCGCGTTTAAATTCAATGAAGATAACCATGGAATCTGACTGTGAATTTCCTTACCTGCAAGACCTATAGGAAGAATACTTAATGCCAACAATGCACTCAGAATAGAAAATCCTACCGAGACATAACTTCTGACACGTTCGCTTTTATTTTTTAAAGCAGGGATCAATGCGGCTCCAATGAATGGTACCATCCAAATCAGCCATGCATTTACTCCCAAGCCTACAAATCCTATTGTTTCATTTTGAACCATTTTTTTTCAATTCCTCAAAAATATTGATTTTGGTGTAAAAGAGGTATATTACCACCTATCATCCTTACTTTTGAAACCTTATAATCATTCAAATTATCAAAGTTTCCCAGTATTTGTTCGGAAACCTTTGTTTCCTGAGAAGATGTTTTTTGCTTTATATGAATAATTTGATTAGAATGACTGTACACATTTTCAACATAATTTATTATTTGTTTATAAAATATATCAGGGTAAAGACCCAGTATCAAAGTAAAAGAAGCTAAAACACCCATAGTAACTATTACATATCCACTCGCATCTCTTACATTTTTTAATGTTTCTGGAACTACACCATAGAATATTCTCTTGTACATCCATAAAATATAAGCAGAGGTTAAAACAGTAGTTAACATAGCTATTGTAAAAGCTATTACCTTCAAAGGATCCCAGTGAGTAACAACAGCACCTTGCAATGCACCATTAAATAATACCCATTCAGCCATAAATCCACTGGTTATAGGAACACCCATTATGGTTAGTGCACCTATCATTGTAAATACTGCAGTATATGGCATTTTGCTAGCAAGTCCTCCTAATTTATCCATATTTCTTGTTCCTGTTTGTAAAATTATGGAACCAGCCATCATAAACAATAATGCTTTCCCTAGTCCATGGGTAACATATAGAAATATGGCACCACTTATTCCTAAAACACTCTCAGAACCCAGCCCGAATATGATATAACCCATGGAGCTGATACTAGAATAAGCCAAAACTTTTTTGATATCATTTTGCATTAAAGCCATCGCACCTCCAAATACCATTGTTGCCACTCCCCAAATCTCCAAATAAATACCATAACCAGCGTAATGCCCTGATAACAACTCTAACCAGATTCGTATGATACCATATGCACCAATTCCCGTCATTGCAGAGGAAATTAATACAGTTATTGGTGTAGGTGCCAGAGTATATGTATCTGGCAACCATACATGCAAAAACAATGACCCAAGTTTTATACCAAAACCTAAAAGGATTGAAAAAATTATCAGATTAATCCATTGAATAGGTATTTTATAAGCGTTTGTTTTTATAACATCATAATCAAAACCACCCGAAAAGAAACCTATAGCTAATAAACCTAAAAGTAAAATAAGTGCCCCAACAGCTGACCAGAAAAAGAATACGAAAGAAACCCGCTTTCTGTTGCCATAACCGTAAAAGGCAATCAAGAAAAAAGTAGGAACTAACATTAATTCAAAAAATGCGTAAAATTCAACTAAATTAGTAGCAAGAACGGTTCCTACCATCCCCATTGAAAATGCCAAATAAAGAGCAAAGTAGATTCCCATTTGACTATTCAAATATAATTTTTGATTTTCCGATAAAACTACTGTAGATATATTACTTGCATTAAGCTCATCATTTCTATTATCTTCACCGCTGCCAACAGAATCCATTTTGGAATTTACAACATTTTTTATTTGATCATATTCACGCAGAATTTTACGAACCATATATGGTTTTGAATAAAATACCACCACGGTAGATAAAATATATATAGTTATTGCAAAAGGAATGCCTAATCCATCGACCTTAAGTCCAAAATGACCTAGTTTACTCCACGAGTAAATTTCCTGATATGAGCCACCAGAACCCAGGCCTAACGATGGAATAATAACAAAAATAGTAGATAGTGCCAAAATTCCAAAAGAAAACCACGTTACAACGTTAATTCCTTTGCGTTTACCTAGAAAATATGCTACTGGAGAAAATATCAATGGCAAAAATGTTGCCACCATTAAATAATAAGAAGATGAATCTGCCATCTACGTCTCGTACTCCGAATACCCCTACCAAAACGACATTGACTCCTTTTATATATTATACGATTAGTAATAGTAATATTTTTAAAAAATATGGAAAAAATATGGAAGGTAATAAAATTAATTTTTAAGATTTTTATATTCAGTAATATCTATATCTTTATAAAATCTATAGGCTATTATTATAATCCCCAATCCGACGGCGACTTCTGCAGCAGAAATAGCAATTGAAAATAATACAAATATTTGACCTTGAGCGTTTGATACCATTCTAGAAAAAGTTACAAGAACAAGATTTACAGCATTAGCTATTAATTCAATAGAAAAAATTAATCTCAGTGCATTTCTTTTAACGACTAGACCATAAATCCCTATTGATATCAATATAAAAGATATAATTAAAAAATCACTAGGCTGATTCATTTTTTTCTTCGATATCCTCCCTTCTTGCAAGTGTCAACGCACCTATAATAGATCCAGCTAAAGTTAAAGCCAAGACAATTAATACAGGTGCATAATAAGTTAATAATTTTTTCCCTATCTCTTTTATGTCAACAACATGGCTATTATTTGTAAAACTAAATTGTGCAGTCACAGAATTTGAAATTAATGCAATAATTAAAGCAATAAAACCCAAACTAAGAAGAATGCCGGCAATTTTTCTTTTCTTTGTTTCTCTCTTTGTTACAGTATTAGGTGATCTAACCAGCATAACAGTAAAGATTATTAAAACTGCAACAGCTCCTACGTACACTGCTATCTGAAACACTGCAACAAATGGAGCATCTAAAATAATAAAATATCCGGCAATACCCAACATAGAAATGGCTAAAGCAATACCACCGTACAAAATCTCTCGGCTTTCTAATGTGATTATAGCTGAACCAATTGTTAATATCGATAACCCTACAAATACAGCATCAACCATGATTGGCACCCATTGAATCGATCTTTATTTCCACATCTCCATCATACTTTGGTTTCACAGCTAATTGAGAGGGAGTATAAATCAAATGTGATTTTGTGTATGAAGACAGCTCGTAATCATTTGTCATATACAAAGCATAAAATGGACAAGCATCTACACACAAGCCACAAAAAACACATTTTCCATAATCTATCTGGGGCATAATAGCTTTCTTGTTTTGTTTCCACTGTTCGTCTACCTTTACCATGGCGATAGCTTCTGCAATCCCTTCACACGCAATTGCGCACAATTGACAACCAGTGCATTTATCATGAAAAAGAATATGCCGGCCCCTCAAACCGGCTATTCCAACACCCTTTTTAGGATCAAATTGATAGCCATCACCATCAAATTTTAGCTTTTGTTCCGGATATCTTAATGTAAATCGCTTTATAAAAAGATGTTTAGTGCCAGACTCCAATGCTTTAATAAAACCAGTTGCGGTATTCATTTTGCCGATATCATTCCTCCGGGTCCCAAAATTCCACCATAGATTAAGATTAAGACAATAAAGAGATTTATGAATGTTAAAACTATCAATTTGTACCAACCTGTATGTAATAATATATCAATCCTAATTCTCGGATTGATACCCCTTGTAATTAACATTAGCAAAATAATGACAAATGTTTTTAACATGAACCAGAAGATACTATTTACTGTAACAGCATTATACAATCCATCTAAGGCAATTATTTTTAACAGTGGGATAGTTGAAGTCGAAGCACCTGGAATTAGTTCATGTGGAAATATTTGTGGACCGTACCAGCCACCTAAAAACAATATTACAAATAAAGCACTTAACGCATATAATTTTAGATAACTACCCAATTGAATTAATCCAAATATCATGCCAGATGTTTCAGTCAGCCAACCAGCCACAATTTCACTTTCGGCTTCAGGAAGATCAAATGGTATACGCTCTAATTCTGCAAGTGATGATATATAGAAAACAAACGCATTTATCGGCATTATAAAGATATTCCAGAAAATATTTTGAGACCTTGCTATATCAGATAAGTTTAATGACCCCGATAAAATAACTACAGGTAATGCAGATAAAAAGAAAGGAATCTCAAAAGCAATCATCTGGTGTAATGCTCGTAACCCACCAATGAATGGATATTTACTATTGCTAGCCCATGAAAATAAAAGGGTTATCAATGGAAAGAAGCCAAGCATACCAAAAACAGCGATCAATCCAACATTTACGTTAGCTACAACCCAACCCGAAGCAACCGGAATTAATGAAACCACCGCGGCTGAGGTTGATACAAACATTATAGGAGCGAGCCAAAATATTGGTTTATCGGCCCCCGAAGGTACTATAATTTCTTTGGCAATAAGTTTTAAACCATCTGCAACTAATTGTAAAATACCTTCGATTTTTCCGGCATATAGGGGTCCTACTCGTAATTGCATTTTTGCCAATAATTTACGTTCAATAAAAATTGTTGCTGCGGCAATCAATGCTGTAAAAGTAAACCCCGGAAATACTGCAGCCCTGAACAGGTCAGTATGAATTAAAAATTTAACTATTGGAAGGGTTCTTGCAGGGTCTACCACCATTGAAAAAAACAGATAAGGAGTTAATACTTGTCCATTAACAACAGGCAATGGCACAAAAAATAATGTAAAAAATATTATAGGAAGAAATAATACAGTTACAAGAACTAAAACTAGTAAAACTAGTTGTATTATACTCCCGACAAAATTTCCAAATCTAAAATCAGGAGTTATTGAACCCATTATCTATCTGCCTCCACAGGCCAATAATTCAAAGACCAATATATAGGCGGCATGTCTCCCAACTTTGAGCCGGTCAACAAAAATGGCAATGCTAACAAATTTCTAAAAGAACCCACAGATATCTTTACCCTGTATGCTCTTGATGTCCCATCGCTTATTATATAGTAACTTAAAGCACCTCGTCCTGATTCAACTCTCTTGAATGATTCTCCAGGAGGCCCTTTAACATTGCTTAGCAATTTTTCTCGAACATCCCCTGATTCAGGGATCTTATCTAAAAGTTGTCTGATAATATGACAGGATTCCTTCATATCTAAAAATGGAACGTAGGCTCTAGCAAAAGAGTCACATGTTTTCATATATTGAACATTAAAATCTATTTCATCATAAACATCATACGGTTCCACTTTCCTAATATCATATGGCACGCCTGATGCACGAAGAACAGAACCAGTTACCCCCAACTTTATTGCATCCTCTTTTGATAAAACACCTACCCCTTCGGTTCTTTGTCTTAGTAAGGGATTATTATAGAAAATATGTTCGTATTCCTTTAATCTTTTTTCAAAATAATTAACCTGCGTTAAACATTTTTCCTTGAAATTATATGGCATATCATTTCTAACTCCTCCAGGAATATTAAAAGCGTGAGTGACTCGATGACCTGTAAGACGTTCAAGCAAATCAATTATTAATTCTCTGTCACCTGCCGGCCACATGAACATTGTAGAATGTCCAAGAAATATGCCATAAATAGCTAGCCAATACTCGGTATACACAAGCCTATTTAACTCCGAAGCGATTGCTCGAATAAATTGTCCCCTCCTCGGAACGGTGATACCAATTAGATCCTCTATAGCGAGGCTATAAGAATATGTAATATTAGTAGAATCATGGATTACAGGTCTCTCCAAATGAGGAATATTTTGAAAAAAGTTGCGATATTCACACATCTTTTCGTGTCCACGGTGAACATAACCTGGATCTGGATCAACATAAACAATATAATCCCCATCGATTTTGATTACAAATCTAAAATGACCTGATCCTGGATGTTGTGGGCCAACACTAAGGGTCATCAATCGATCATCTTCAGTATCTTTAACTATCTGCATCGATAGTTTTTTAGCTTCATCAATTTTTTCTTCTAAACTAGACATTTATCATAAACCCCTCTATCGCCCTTTTATTCTAAAATCTTTTCTAAGTGGAGGAATGTCAGCCCAGTCTTCGGGCAGAAGAAAACGTTCATTGCGCGGATGACCAATAAAATATACGCCCAACATTTCATAAGTTTCACGTTCATGATATTCAACACTAGGAAATATATTTATCAAACTATTTGATTTTGGATCATTCCTGTTAACCTTGGTAGATAAAGCCAAAATATATGGTAAAAGATCCGGGTTACTATATGAACCTAAATGGTAATTAATTTCAATTTCATCGTCTTTTGGATAATCTGTTCCTGATGCAGATTCAGCATGATCAAAACCATAATTATCTCTTAAAAAAATAGCAGTTTCCACCAAATTTTCTGGTTTGACCATAATTTTTGAACGATTGCGTTTATCATAAATTATTTTAATATTATTACTGAATTTATCAACCAGTGACTTTAATATATCATTAGATATGGAAATAGAATTTTTTTTTTCAGGAATAATTTCGGTATTACTACTATCCATCACTTTATCTTTGACCTTTTAATTTTTTCTTGTAATAGAAAGGTTCCTTGAATAAGAGTTTCAGGTCTTGGCGGACACCCTGGCACATAAACATCCACAGGAACAATTCCATCAATTCCAGGTAAAACATTATACGAATCCAGATAAAGCCCTCCAGTAATAGCACAGGCTCCCATAGCAATAACATATTTTGGTTCAGGCATCTGGTCATAAACCATACGAAGTCTAGGTGCCATTTTTCTAGTAACTGTACCTTGAACTACAATTAAATCACATTGTCTTAATGAACCAAAAGCTTCCAGAATACCAAACCTCTCAACATCATACCTAGGGCTTGATGCTGCCCCAAATTCTACACTACAACAAGCAGTCTCCAAATGTACCGGCCATAATGACCATACACGGGCCCAATTAATAGCATAGCCTAGCGGCTCCTCCAAAGCTGTAACAAGAACATCACTTAGCTTTGACACCATTATATTAAAATTAGTAGGATTAGGGTTAAGTAGTTCTTTTAACATACCACTACACATAAATAATAACAGGTTTAGTTATTAAAATCTATTGGACAAATAAAATTACCAAATTCCTTTCCTGCCAGATAAAAATAATGCATATCCCATAGCTGCAAACATGATTCCAAGAAATCCCATCATCGGTAATGTTGCCTCTCTAGGAATAGAGAAAAAAGTTATAGCCCATGCATAAAGGAATATGGACATTACATCAAAAACAACGAACATAAGAATATATGAATAATATTGCATCATAAAATGCGATCTTCCTTCACCTGTAGGAATCTGACCGCATTCCATCGGGAGAAATTTTATCGGATTATACCTTCTTCGTTGTGACAAAATTCTGGATAATATAATGGAAGGAACCCCTGCTAATATTCCAAATCCAAAAAGGTATAAAATTGGAAGAAATTGTGAAGCCATCTCACCTGCCAAATTAAATTGTGTTTAATTACAAAGATATAAGAATCTTCCCTATTTTACCAATTTATTGCGATTGTTCAATACCAAATTAAATAATTGTCTTGCTACAAGTTTTGGATGGTTTAAAGATAGTTTCATCATTTTATAATTTGAAAAATCCGATCTAATAAAATCCAAGAATTCATCGATGGTCAAATCTTTGATGATATCGATTTCTTTATCCCATTCAAGATCAGAAAGACCAAGCCATCTAGATTGTACTTTTAATGAAGATAAAATTTTTTTTTCAAGTTGTCTTTTGCAATAATATTCATAATCTTTTAAAGAATCCGCTGTTGAATCAAATTCAAGAGATTTTACACCAATCTCCCCGGCTAATTGTCCAAATTCAATTGCATAACGTATTCCCTCCAGAACCAATGGATTTGCTTGGCCGGCAGTATCACCTATCATCATCAATCCATCATATACAACACTTTTTCTTAATCCTTCATTAGGTATCATACCATAATGAACTTCTAAAGGCTGAATTTTTCCTAGTTTATTTAAAGGATATAATTTATGTTCCATAATGCTATTCAATTTATTAAGTGGGTCCACAGCAGATTCAGGCCTGCCTATTCCAACCCCTATTCTGACACGATCATCAGATAGTGGAAAAATCCATGCATATCCTGCATCGGAATATTTTTGCCCAACCAATAAATAAAGAGTTTCTTGATTTATTTTATCACAGTAACATTCGTATTCCGCTCCAACTCCATATCTTTGCCAAAGGGAAACATAACCCAACTTACGGGAAATAAAGCTATTAAAACCACTGGCATCGATTATCAAAGTCGAATCTATTTCAAAAATTCCCTGGGGTGTTGAAACTTTCAATCCATTAATCCTGCCTTCAATATTTTTTTTTATATCAAAAACATTACTTCTTACAAATAGTTGAGCACCCTCCTTGGCAGCTTTAATTGCTAAAAATTGATAAGTTTTTTTTATATCAAGGACACAAGCAGAGTGTTCATCTCCAGGTATATTTATTTCATTGTTGGGAGATATAAATGAGAAATTTTTAATAGGATTGTAGTATTCTCGAGATACCCCAAATTTTTCAATATCTTTTATCCAACTAACACCACTTGTTCTAACATTATGGCCAAACGATGGATCTTTTTCAAAAAGTACAACGTGCGCACCGTTTTTAGATGCAGAATAAGCAGCAGAAAGCCCAGCAGGACCTCCACCTACAATTGCAATATCATATTTCAATAAATCATTAGATTGTTATTATAAATGGTTTATTATAGATTTATTTTTCCAATAACTGCATTCAAAGGATAAAGTACTCGATAGATCTCTAATTGCGTATAAACAAATTAATGATCATTAGTTTCTCAATTACCTATATTCATCATTTGTCTTCTGGGATAGATTATCGAGAAAACTAGTACCTTTCAATTCCTCCCCATGACTTTCAGTGAAAGAGTTCGGTCCCATTTACAAAAAGAGATAATACATAGCAGTTAGATATTATTATTAAAAAAGATAAAAGAGAATTCCTTAAAGATCCAGGTATTAGATATTTAAAAAATAAAAGCTTAAAAGATATCTTCATAATAAGATGAGGGTCTGTTGAGAGAACAAATTCCGGTATAACGGATTTAGAAAACTATTCACAAAATATAAAAAAATACAGTAGAGAATTATCTTGGATTAGTACAATTATTATGTTTTACTATTATTTATGGGAAAATAAATACGAGATCAATGTTAAAATAAGTTAATATTTTATTAAAAACCCCTATATAAGAGAAACGCGAACTGATAGGATGGGAATAATAGATAGAATAAAAGAGAAATTGAAAAAGTCAGATAAAAAAGGTAAGCAAATAACAGAATCAAAATAATTTTTTTATATATATAGTTATTTTATACAATTGCTTTGCTCTGCATTTAATAAATATTGTTATATACTCTATAACTAAATGAAAATATCTAAATTAAATTTAATTACTATCATAGATATCGTTGCAGTTATATCCTTAACTATAGCAATGACAACAACAGCATTTGCACAAGAAAATTCTTGTGGCAATATGACAAAAGATAACAGGATATGAAAACGGTAAACAATACTTCAATGACCAACAATGGTAACAATTTGTCAAAGATATATCCAAATATTGCCACTCTTTAAACTCAATTAATTTAATAAAGACTAAAAAAGTAATAATTAAAATTCATTTAATAAATTAAAACTATATTTTTTATTTCGACCTGAGTTTTTATCGCATGACAGTTTGGACATCAGGCTTGACAATTATTTTCACTATTAATAGATCTATCCCCATTCTTGTAATCCCAATATACTACAATTAATAATTTCCTACAATGAGCACAGTTATGTGATATTATTTTCTTAGAATATTTTCTTTAACATATTGCGGAAAACCTTTTCCTTCCTTTCTTATTTTCATTCATTTTTTATGCACAGAATCCTTTCACCAAGAAAATAATAGGAAAAAAGATCTCATGACGTCTTACCAGTGACTTGTTATACAAAGTCCATTCTGTAACAAAGGATTGGATATCATAAAAGATAATAGTTTTAGTTATGCAACAAACAAAATATTTCTGTAAACTATCTAACCAGAAGTACAGGACAATGAGCATGCTTTGCTACCCCATCTGCAACACTTCCTAACACAAACCTTTCAATACCTGTTCTCCCTTTAGTTCCTATAACTATTAAATCAATAGAATTATCAGAAGCATAGTTAATTATTGAATCTGTAATTGATAAAACATTCATTAAAACATCTGTTTTTACATCTTTCATACCATTATCTTTTGCCATTTTGATTATTTGATCGAACCAGGATTGAGACTGGTTCTTTATATCTTCAAAATATTGTTCAATAGCAGAACCCGCATATTCATAACCATATGGTAAATTTGCTATTACGTGGATACATAATATCTGTGCTTTTTGAAGTTTGGCAACTTCAATTGCATATTTAGCAGCCCTCATTGAATTGTTTGAACCATCTATAGGAACAAGAATTTTTTTGATTTGCACGTCTATTTTTTCCTTCTCTTCATTCTTTTCTTGTAATTCGGAGAATGACGATGTCAAGTCATTATATATTAAAATGAGCAAAAATATAAAGATGCCTTAATTTGGTTCTGTTCAATTAAGGGACATATAGAACACATAGCATTCATTTCGAACCAAAAAAGTTTAAGCTTAGTATTACGTATTATTAGTAGGTACTAAGTAGTGGAATTTCAAACAAAACATATAGAGAATGATTCTTATGAAAAACTAAAATCTATGACCATTGTAATAGCGATAAAATGTAAAGAAGGTATTGTGATAGCAACCGATAGCAGAGGTACAACACATGACTATAAATTATCAGTTAAAAAAATTTATCAAATACATGATTTTATTGGATTAGGAGGAGCAGGCGATGGAGACCATGTAGAAATACTTGCAAATGCATTGAACCAAAACTTAAGAAGAATTAATAACTTTGATTCAGCAAACATTTTAAAGACCTATATAGGCTAGTATCTTGGATCGATAAATCTTCAAGAAAATGTAATGAATGCTTTCTCAAATGGCTATTTTACACCCGTATTACGATTTAGCCCTCTTGTTCTAATCGGTGCGAAAATAAATGAAAGTTTTTATCTATATGATGCAGGATTTGGCGTAACTGGAAAAGATAGAGTTAAGGCTTCGGAAATTATGATTGTAAACAAAGATTACAAAGCAATAGGTTCTGGATCTAAATTTGCATACCTTATTTTCAATCAACTAAATAGATTACTTATAGCATCTAAACAAAAAATGTCCAATTTAAGTTTGGAGGTTGTCATAGGATTGGCATTATACATAGTAAATAAAGTCAAAAAAATTGATCCAAAATGTGGAGAAGATACTCAAATTGCAATTATAAATAAAAATGGTTATGATAAAATTTCAAAAAAGAAATACCTAGATTATTACGACAAAATGATAGATAAGATCTCTTGCATAATTAGAAATAATTCACACTTTTAATATGATACTATATCAGTTTTTACCGATACCGGTTCATTATTCTATAGTTTACCAGGCCTGCAACTATGTCTGACACCTTTTTATATTTTCTCAATTTGTTCCTAAATACATCGCTTTGTATCCTGTACTTTTTCAATCTGCTGATAGTATGTTCCACTACTATTCTCTTTTTGGAATGAATTCTGTTGTACTCTTTTTCTTCTTGGGACAGATCTTTTTGGTTTCTTTTCTTTTTATATGGTAAGGCGGACAGTTGTTCTGGGAAATCTTTTTCTACACCAAGATATCCGAGATCAAGCACATTAACAACTTGTTTAGGGGTTAAAGGATGATTCTTTTTATATTTTGAAAGATATAATCATGCCTATGTCCTTTTTTATGATTTGCTTTATGAAGGATATAACCACGATTGTTAACCATAA
>JBDUES010000104.1:0-21613 GCA_040297625.1 Candidatus Nitrosocosmicus sp.
CAAGTATGAGCAAATACCAACAAACCAATAGGGAAGAATCTGGGAAACTTCTACAAGGGGATGTAAAAAGGATTGATGATGGTAATTACCAGATAAAATCCTTAACTCGTGACGAGCTATACCGAATAATTGCTACTTCTCTCGGTTGGATTTGCTCATGTGCTGACCACATGTTCAGTGGTGTAAAGTGCAAGCACATTTACGCTGTAGAATTTATCCTCGAATTAAGGACGACCGTAGTAGAGGTAAGGAAGATAGAAGCAATTACTATAACAGGTTGTAAATACTGCAAGTCTGAGAACCTCATCAAGTATGGCTTAAGGCATAACAAGCATGGAGATATTCAAAAGTTGGAGTGCAGAGACTGTAAACGATACTTTACCATCAATATTGGATTTGAGAAGATGAAGCATAACCCTCAAGGAATAACCACAGCGATGCAGCTATACTTTAGTGGCGAATCGTTGAGAAGTTCAGCACGCTCATTGAAGTTAATAGGGATGGATGTCACTCATCAAACCATCTACAACTGGATAGAAAAATACACTGATTTGATGGATAGGTATTTGGAAAAAATAGTTCCAAAGGTCTTTACATCGTGGAGAACTGACGAACTGTATCTCAAGGTCAAAGGCAACAAGAAATACCTTTACGCTCTCATGGACGATGAAACTCGCTTCTGGATTGCTCAGCAGGTAGCAGAAACCAAATATACTGCTGACATAACACCGCTGTTCAAAAAGGGTAAGGAAATAGCAGGGACAAGGCCTAATACCCTCATTAGTGATGGCGCTCCTAACTTCCATACTGCCTATAACAAGGAGTTTTTCACTACTAAAAAACCAAGAACGAGGCACATCAACCATATCAGGTTACAGGGTGACCACAATGACAACAAGATGGAGCGATTGAACGGCACAATTAGAGATAGAGAGAAGACCATGAGGGGCTTGAAGAAGGTTGATACGCCTATCTTAAAGGGTTGTCAGATATACCACAACTGCATACGTGAACACCAAACGTTAGAGGGGAAGACGCCTGCTGAAAGATGTGGAGTAGAGATTGAGGGCGAGAATAAATGGATAACGCTAATACAAAATGCTAGCAATAATAATGAAGATTTATAATCTTCTTTTACTTATTATAGAGATAAGGGTAATAAAATGATGTCTCATAATAAAACAAAAAAACCATCAAGTACAATAGAAGAGATGGTAAAAGAATGTATAGATGAAAATCCCTTGGTCTACGCTAGATTAGCAGAAATATGAATAATTAGTTTAATATTTTGATACTGACACTCGATGAAGTAAAACAAATACGAGAAGAAATCGAAAGAGACATTAGTTATAAGGGAATTATTAATGAAGGACATCTAGATTGTGTTTTAAATACAATCGATTTTAAATATCATGGGAATGATCAATATCCTACAGTTTATTTAAAATGTGCTTATTTATTGGAATCGATATGTACAGAACATTTTTTTTATGGCGGGAATAAAAGAACTTCCCTACTTGTTGCAAAAATTTTTATGATGAAAAATGGTTATTACCTTGTAATTCCTTTAAGTACAGTTAGGTATTCTGTATTAGTCGCCCAGAAGAAAAGAAACTTTGAACAAATAACAAAATGGATTAAAAAACACTCTGCCAAGACTTACAAATCCTACATACATAAGAGAGAAAAATTCATTAAAAAACCTGCAATAAAAGTTATGGAACTACTAAAAACTGGTAGAGAATAAGAAGGATATAAATTATTAGATTATTGGCTTGCTTCAGATATTTATCCGGAATATAAATTAGAATAAAAAAGGTATTGGATTTTCTGATGTTAACATCTAAATTCAAATTGAAGAAATTATAAATTGAAGAATAATCCATTTTATACCAAACGGTTTTTTACACCTTTAGGATGACAGTATACCAAACGGAGACTTGACAGAACCTCATTTTATGATCTCTAAAGATTTAAAGGATTTACTTTTTATCATCAAACTTCTATTTTGCTTTTAATGTTTTCATCAAAAATTTAATAGATGTAATAATTATATGATCTTATGGAAAATAATAGTTCTGGTTCAAATATCGAATGGGATGAAATTTTAAAAAAGGAAGCAAGAGGTTATAATGATATAGATCTTGGAGAAGTGCAACATGTGGATAAAGAAAGCATTACTACTCAAAAGGGAACTTTGACTAAGGAGCGATTTTACATACCAAAAAAATTTGTACAAAGATTCGATGGAAATATATTATGGTTTACTTTGACAAGCGAAGACCTACACCTATATAAAATAGATTAAATTTAATATTTAATTTATTGGAGACATTGTTAGGCACAAATTATTCTTCTTGTTGATTTTAATTTTTAACAATCTGTTTTAATTATTTTTTAAATGGTGCTACAAATTGGATTAATGAACTTATGGTAATTGATAAACTCCTATTTTAAAATCCTTTTTCTGTATAAAATAAACCTAATTTTATGGTAGATCTTGCATAATTAGTTATATATCAAAACTTTGCAGACTATAAATGATAATTTACAATATTTATATTGGATTTTGCGTAATGCGCCTGACATACAACAATTTTTTAGAAATTATATTAATGGTGCTAATTACCCAAAGAGGTCTAATAGATAAATTCATGTTTTTATATTCTTTTGATAAACAACAACTATAATAAAAATTTGAATATTTAAATATTAAATATAGCATTAATGTCTATTTTAAATCATTCTTATATTTTTTATCTATTTGTGGAAAATTTTGTTATGCCTGGATTTTATAGCATTTTCATAATCTCATTTTCTCAATTTTATTTGGCAGCAAATAATCTAATAAATTGTTGTGGATTAATCGCTCATGACCTGCTAGTTTAAAAATGAGTGAAAAGAAGATTTTGTTATTACTACTCTATATGCTATATTATGGTGATTTTGAATCCCGAATTAATAAAATCTTTAAAACCTATCTTTGATTCACAAAAATTCCTAATAATGGAAATTCTTTACCTTCTGAAGTAAGATGAAATAAATTATATTATATATAAAATTAACAATAATTAATTTATTCTGTTTAAGTATTTTAATATTTATAATTGATTTTTTATGATATCTAAACTGAAAACATTGAATATTAATAATCAATTAAAAGATTGACATTGTAATATATTAATAATAGATCTCTTGCGTAATTAGCACCAATAGCAAAACTCCTTAAAATTGTTATAAATTAACATCTTATACAATATCATATATTAAATTTTATAAATTATCATCAATAGCATGTAAAATTTTGATTTGTAATTAATTATGAACGAGATTTAATAAGTAAAATCAAAAATAAAAAAAGTATTTTTATTGGCGTTATTTTTTGTAACAGCCTGATGATCCTTTATAACAGTGATGATGTCCGTTTTCGGTATAATATCCATGAGTACCTTTGCATCCATGAGGATTACATTCTTTTGCAGATGCTTCGTGTGAGTCTGTAATGGTTGATGCGGCTATCATGCCAAATGCTGCTATGGCGATGACAAATAGCGCGATTGTTGTTTTTAATTCCATCATCATAACATTAGTAAAGCCTATATATATGTTCTTTGAAAATGAATCACATTGTGTTTAAATCCAAATATATTGCATTTATGTTGATAATCATACGATCAATGGAATTGTAATAGTAACTAAATGCTTGATAGAATGCATAATTTTACTTAAAATAGCGTAAAAAATGATCATGATGTTACTAATATTTGCAAAGTTATGATGCTATTGCTATTGGATAAAAAAAATATTTTGACCATCTTTATAACATTAGTAAAGCCTATATATATCTTCTTTGCATCAATTTGCGCCTAATACTCACTTACCTTCACTTACTTTCATTTGCACTCATTTGTATTCACTTACTTCCATTCTCTTTGCAAGATGTTACTACATTTGTTAAAATCTAGATTAGTTGCTCATAAAATTTATAATCTTACTTAAAATGGCATGAGATGATCAAGGTATTACTAATTTTAAATATATTATGATACTGTTGCGATTAGCATAATAAATTCCCCTTTTAAATTATGTTCTAAATTTTAAGTAAAAAATCTCAATAGTGGAAAATATATACCTTTTAAGGTAATTGGAGATAAATTACTTTTATGATAATCAATAGATGGTTCTATAATGCTCTCGATATTTTAAATTATTTTTTGTAATCTCTGTTAACCTGATAAAAAATTTCTTATCTGTTTCTTACCTTTTATTTTGTCAGTATTATTATTTTTTTATGTTGTATTTTTAACAAGATAAAAGTTGATAATACTAACATATGTATTGCAATTATAAAGATTTGAAAATATTTAAGCACTCTTTTATTGTTTATAGTAATATTGAGAAAGCTTGGAGTTTTTATACTGATATACAACATCTAAAAATAATAACTCCACAAAATATGAATCTAAAAATTATAAAAACTTCAAAACTAACAATTACACAGGGGCAAGAAGATATTATTGAGGGAAAAATAATCTTTTTGCAAAGAAAATGGAAATCAAAAATAACCTATCTAAGACCTTATCAATATGTTGACGAAATGTTAAATGGACCTTTAAAACAATGGAAACATATTCATATTTTTCAAAAAATTAATGAAAATGAAACAAACATCGTGGATGAAATTGAATTCGAATTGCCATTTGGTATTTTGGGGAAATTGTTTGAAAGATATGTATATGCAAGGTTAACTGAAATATTTGAATATAGAAAAATTTCAACTAAAAAAAATCTAGAAAGTAGTTAGAGTTATTTTACACTAGATATTAATTTTGTCTTTCCTTTCCTTGTTATAGGTATTATTTATTTCTATAATTTAATTCAGGTTATTAATTCATAAAATGTCCTATTCACCTAAGATAAACCTCTAGTTTAAAGATGTTCTCTATTTCCATATGAATACGAGAAACAATAGTGAACACCTTCTTCAAATTTCATTTACTGTGGTTAATTTTTTTATTTTTATTTTTATTTTTATTTTTTAGAAAAAGCATCATCTTTTTATTAAACGAAATCACGTTTTATATATACAAGAATGGAACTGGATACAAAAGATAATTATCAAAATATATCTATTACAAAGAAAAAAAGATTTTAGAATATTTTTGTATACAAAGATATGACACAATAATAAAGGTTGGCTTAGAATTAGTATTATGGCTTTGAGGGTGTGGTTGCTGTTGTTGCCGTCAAACTTGAGAGTAAAAAAATTCTTGGAATATATATATCAAAGAAGCGAAACATGTTTGTTGTCATATGATGATTTCTTTCAGATGTTGTAGAACAAAATGGAATATTGTATATCGACCAAAGAATGTGGCATATGGATGGGTATATGTCACAATATTGTCAGTCAGTGAAATTAAATATCATATACATTTTTTTATATATTCCATATTGTAAGAAAACAATTCAATACATCAAAGACAGGCAGCGGAGAATGTTTAAATGATTAGTTTTTTGTAATAAGAACAAATGTAAATTAATACAAATACTAATTGGCTTTCTTATTAATCAACCACCATTATAATGAAATTTTTCCTAAGTTATCTGATCATAGAATGTGTAAATGTTTTGAGTGGTATATGTATTTCTAAAATATTCTATTTTCAGATTAATTGTTGGATGTTATATTTGGTAGAGGGTGTTTTAATTTTTAAAACCTTGATTATATGTGTTGATTTTGGTTAATCACAATTGATTTATTTTATTTTAATTAATTCGTATTAAATTTTAATAAGGTAAATTTAAATAAAAATAAACTTTTCAATATGGATTATGAATACCTATTTTATCTGGCAAAAAATGGATTTTTATGCTTGCTTTGTATTTTTTTATAAAATTATTTATACAATCTTATTAATCGATAAAAGCAGATAGGCAGATCGCCTTTATCATTTAAAGATCGTATTAGATGCTTCTACTACTACTACTATTGTTATAATGGTAATATTCTATTACTCTTGCATATCTGCCAATTAACATACCTGTTCCTAACATGATAAGTAAATCTGTAAATATTAATGATGTTGTCTTGATATTGGAATCGATATATACTAATGGATGGTTTATTGTAACCATATCTCCTGCATTGGTAAAATTAATTTCTTGATATCCTATAAAAATTAGATTGATTATAATTCTAACAGTTAATGCTGAGATGTATAATAAATATATCAGTAAGCCCCCTTTTACATATAAATTGTTGTCAATTTTATCCCTCCAGAATAATAGATTTCTTTTTGAGTACCAATATGAAAAACATCCTGAAAAAATAGCTATTAAAACATAAGGTATCAAATATGTTATAGATACACCTGTAGAGAATGAGTTATATGCTAAGTAAGAAACAATTAGTATATAATAAATTAAAAATATTGTTGATTTTCTTATATTTATTTTTGTTCCTTTTAAAGTTCTTTTTAGCCGGATCGTGATTATAATTGAAGTAATTATCAATGAAATAATAAAAGCAGAAAGATATATGATAGAAATGTAATTATCACCATTATTAGACAATCTTATAATAGTGGGACTATAAAATTATTATATATTATTGTATTGTTATTGCCATGAAATAATAATATTATTTAAGAAAGGGAAAATTGTCTATGTGTTTTCATTTACTAAATTATTTTTGTAAACTTCTTAATCGATAAAATTGTTATGGATTTTAAATATCATTTGTTAATTTAAAGAGTTATTTATTTTGGTATTTGATATCTTGTTTTATATATTCACAATTTTATTATAAAAATTATGATCAATTTTTTTCATATTGCCAATTTCAGCAGATTTAATCAATTCATCAAAGAATTGTGAGCTTTGTGAATATGTATCGCTCTCTACAGGATGTAACCAAAATCTTCTTCTTTTCAATGGGTGATATTGATCCTTATTGTTTATATACTCCATTATAGATCCGAATTGCAATATACATTTATCATACCATAGTCCTAATCCAACATTGTGAATTATTTTAGGATATTTATTTAAAATGTCATTAATGTCATTTGGTTCGATATGATGTAAATTTACATTATTTTCCGAATGCCATTTTATAAAAAGAAGAGAACTATCTTGATTAATTTGGATATCTTTGTCTAGCTTTTCTATTCCTATTATGAGAAATCTGTAATTTTTTTTGTTGAACGTGATATTTTTTTCCGTTTTAATGATTTTTCATGATAGCTTAGTAGATTCAAGGTTTCACTGTTTTGGATTTCCCAATATTCGCTTGGTGACAAATATGTGGTAGAAATATAGTCTAATCCATTTTCAAATAAAACTTTATAAGTTAACAGTTATGTAAAGAAGGTTGTATACTCTTCTGTAAATTAACAGTGCTTGTTTTCATCAACAAAATTATTGTTATATTTTTTAATTCATATTCAAAGTTTTAGAAATCAACGAATCTAAACAAGCACTCTCTCTTTACATTAAGGATTGATCATGTATTTACACAACTGTTAACAGAGCCTTAATTTTCCTTAAATATATTTTATGCAATGTATATAGTAAGAAGAATAACGCAAAGCAATACATGTTTGTGGTTCTTGTAACATTTAGTAGTAATATAACCAACAACAAAGTGTTATGATGGATGAAGATTTGTAATTGAATAACAATTCTAATAAAGAACTAATATCTTGGTTAACAGTTCTGTAAAAGATATAATGCTATAGCTTTTTTTATACAATAATCGTGTTTGTTTTAATAGCATAACATCTTTAGCTTACTCTTCTAAAATATTATTGAGGGATACTTTCCTCAGAATACTTACTGATGATGATGAAAAAAAACATACTTTAATGCTTGAAGATTAAGAATTTGGATATAGGGCAAAGATAATATGCTTAAAGATAAGGGATACACATACCGCAAATAAGAAAGATGACAAAAATCATCATGATAATAACATAAGAAAATGGATACCTCGTTTTAATGAAAACGGTATAAATGGTACTGTATCTAAAATACATAAACACAAACCGTTTCTATTTCCGTATCTGTAATGATGGAAATTCCGTTGTAAATTTAGGCATTTATATTAATTAGTAAATTCTAATATTCTAGATTTGTATGTCTATGTATGAATAATAACTCCATGTAGAAATGACGTTATTGTTGTTATCCATCTACACCTCATCCCCTTATAAAATTACTAAATAGCGAATGTAATCCCTGAGGGTTGTTTTTAGCATGTTCATTCATCAGATCTAGACCTTGCTGTGTATACTCTGCAGCTTTTTGTGGGTCTTGTATACCTGCATTCTGTTGGACATATTGTATTAGAGGATGATCCTGCTGTAATTGTCTTCCTCCTCCTCCTTCTCCTCCCATTATATTTGATAAAGCTGACTGTATTCCACCAATCCTATCGTGGTTTGTATAATTACTACCCCTACTAAATAAATTGCCAATACCACCTTGGTGTGTTATATGGCCTATGATGGCGTTAATTACAGAACCTGCAATAGATTGTTCAATCCCGGATCTTTGGGAAAGCATGCCTGTTAACATATCTAAGCTCATAATTATTTAAAAGAAAACACATTATTTAAAAATTTTATATTTTATTCGCAATTGTTAACTTGAGGAAAAGATATGGATGTAGACATCCTACTTCTTATATTGAATGCTAACAAAAAGAAATAGGGCATCCATAAAGTATTATTCTAAAACTAAACATTAAAAGTCGGTCTTTAGGTTCTGTTCTGGACAAAAAACATTGGAATTAGAATGTAAAATTGTATAAAAGAGAAGATGTACTATACAAATCTCATTAGGCATAGTCTTTTTGACCAGATTAATGATTTTGAGATAAATAAAAAAATTAAAAGAAAAAATACTTTTACACTCCAACCAATGGATTCATTGAAGGGCCGCAGATAGGAATATGAATTGTAAAATTATTTTTAATTTCAATTAAAGATTGATGCTTGGAAAACAAAGAAAGGATTGAGAATTAAATTAATATGTTGATGTAGCCGACTTTGTTTTTTATTCTTCATCATATTGTTCCGCTGCTAGTCTGAGGAATAGATGCTAACTCTCTCTAAAAAAGACTATAATGTACATTTACTAGGGGTCTATTGAAGGATTTCAAAATGACGATGGTAAAGACCGATAGCTAATAAAATTAGAATATTATTGCCCTTGCCCTTGCCCTTGCCCTTGCCCTTGCCCTTGCCCTTGCCCAAAGTGGGGAAGATGGTGTAGTCTGCAGGGGTTATTGGAAGTAGTACGGTATAACATGGAAATGGCGTTTTTGAAAGAATTATAACAGGAATATCTAAAAAAGATGGTAGTTTTCTACCCTTTGAATTTTATTTTTACGATGGGTATAAATACTATTTACAGGATATACCTCATAAAGATGATAAATATGGGAAATCCCTTCTTATCATATTGATGGCTTAGCAATTATTCAATATATACATGATATTGTTTTTACGCCATTGGTTATGTGTGTGGATTTAAAGCCACGTGTATTTTTTACATATATTTTCGACTTCTAAGTATATATTGAAAGTATACATAGGTAATATATATGGAAAATTCTTGATAGAATGATGTCATTAGTGTTATTCCACTATATTCTGCTTCTTTAAAGATTATCGCCCCGAAGGTCTATGTTGCTTTATATACCTTAGTAATTTCTTGTAAAGATGCAAGTGTATTGATTATTGTTATTTTTTAAAATATTGGTGATATAATACAGCAGGCAATTAATGAAGGAAAGTCCATGTTTATTGCTAGTTTTTAGCCAAATATGGAAGGTTGTGGAGAGGTGGATAGAGATGAATATGCTATTGTTTTCTTCTTTCCTTTTCCTTTCACTTTCATTGCAGGTGCAAAATCTTTACCATTTTGTTCTTGGTTCCCCATTTTTTAGCCAATTTTTATATATTTAAAATAATTGTATGTAATGTGGCAATGGATAGTAATAAATGGTTAAAATTACCCTTTCGAACGATAGCCATCGAGGATGCAATTTTATCGGTTCAATATGCTTGTGCCCATATTTCTATATTCTCACAAAACCATATCCCAAAAAATAGGTCGATCCGCCAACAAATCCCTAAAAAGAGGAGATAGGTGATGGGGGTGGGAATGGAATCGGTGCACTGCTTCAGCATTAGATGGATGTCTGACGGTAGTTTTTTGCGAGGCCGCGGTATTATTCCATTCCGTTCAGATGCATCTATTACCGTGCAACGATAAATCAGCGGGTTTTCCTATCCCTATATCCTGCCGTCGCCTTTGTCATCACCGACGACAGTAAATGTGGTCAAAACCATGTCGTTAGTCCAAGATTATGGTCGGGATTTTGATTCGTACAATCTGATGATTTTGTATTATCACACTAGTTGTATACAGAAGTGTCAAGCAATTAGTACTGATATCTATATCCCAAGGACATGTCTATCTACCAAGAATGGCCTCACGACCAAAGAGCAAGTATATGCTGCGTTAAAAGTCAAGATAATACAGCGATTAGGGGTGTATTTTGGTGCGTGAGTGAGTATATGTCTTCTTTCGGATATCAGGTGATATTACCTGAAATTCCAACTGTCGTCATTTCATCGAAGATGTTAATTGCTGGAGCGTTGAGTGGTGATCTGTTTAATAGGGACACGAATTTGAATAATCAGCGAGGGCTGACAGGATGAAAGAAACTATCATGCGTTAAGTAAAGTGTCTAAGTTTGTGTCGTTATTTTTTTTATAAAATATTGATTATCTATACACAGTGACAATCAATTTAGAAAAAATATGACGACATTATCTATGACACTAGACTTAGTGCTCATTGGAGATAAATGGATAGGTTTATGGTTTATCAAGGACTATACAATCAAGCGTGTAAGAGGCAATAGGTACGTTTAATTGAATGCACAATACGGTAAAAAAATGATTCAGAGAATTGACCTTGAATATCGCTGGGTGTTTTAAGGATTTAAAATTTTTAATACGCACCTATAACATGCGTAAGCAAGGACTTTAATATAATCAATTATGCAATAAGAATATTATATTTCTATAGCAAATCCAAACCCTGAAGAGCATTTAAGAGCAATAGATATGGTATATTCTAGAGCATCCAATTTGATCTATATGCCATTAAAGAACAAAATTATACACGCTATCACAGCGCATCCTAAAATCGCAATCTTTGGTATAGCATTAGCAATTGGTTTTGTAATAGGCACAGCTATTGATAGGTTAGTCCATCAGCAAGCATTTGCCATCTTTAATAGTAGTGATTCTAAAGGAAATTAAAAAAAAAGTTAGGAATAATTGGAAATGATAATTAACTTAAATATTTCAAAGTGTATCCAAATATAGTCTTTAAAGTTAGTATTCTGTAGAGATTGCGGAAAAAGTTTACCATCTGAAGATGTACAATTTTGATAAATGTCTAATTAACCGAGATCTAGTGCATATTCTGCTTATTTCTTTAATTGTATGGCGTTAAGTTAGAGAAAGAATGCTACTTATTGGAATTAATTGACTATTATTAGGCAACATTTATCTTTTACTAAATCCTATGAGTATATTGGGGGCAATAAAAAACTAATTATTGTAGCCTTGAGTGTTCCATTATTAATAGTATCATTATCGATTATTATCAACCAAACGACAACACAAGCATTTGCATTAAATGCATTTGATCAAGGATGGCATGACGGACAATCACTTGCACAATCTACATTCCTAGGTGGCGGAGTATTCGATGATGTCTGTGGTCTTGGATCTAATGGTCATGATGTAACTTATTGTCAAGGATATAAGATCGGATATCGTGTAGGATGGACTAATGCGCAGTTATTCCATTAATAAACATTAAATACCTTTTTCTAATTTTTGATTTTATTAGTAAGAATAACCATAAGATATAAAATATCGTATATTCTAAATGTCCTTCTTCAAAAAGAACTGGTCGTCATTAACACTAACCCAATCAAGCAGATATGAGTAATAAAATATGCTGCGGTATTAGTGAAGTAGAAAAGAAAAAAAGCCCAAGGACTCCTTGATATACTACCCGGAATTGGATGAAATTTAATTTCCAAAAGGAGATTGCATTGTTTGAATTAGAAGTTCAATACAACATTGTATCACGAGGATTTACCAGACGTGAAGAATCAAGGAATCAATGAAATCAGAGATTTTTATTTGAATTTCTATATATTTCTGTATTTTATTACTCTTAAGCAAAAAAGAAAAGAGATGATGGTAATCAAACTTGCAAATAAAGGAAAGATTACAAGACATATTGCAAAAGAGATACATATCTTAGGAATATTGGAAAGATAATAAACTCTCTTCTCCTGATGATCGCGTTCTGGATATAGTATATGGCACAGGCAATACAGCTATAACTGCTAGACTAATGACAGGTGCTAAAGTAGCAGGTGTAGATTTCACACCCGAGCTCTTGGTCCTTGCAAAGGAGGAAGCAATTTTGGTCGATGTACAAGATATAGAGTGGAAGGAAGGAAATGTAGAAGATCTCCCATATGAGGACGAATCATTTGATGTCGTGTCATCCCGTTTTGGCCATATGTTTTTGCTCCACATCCAGAAGTATCTATAAAAGAAATGCTAGGAGTGACAAAAATCGAAGGTCGTAATGTATTTTCAACATGACCTTCAGAGATGATAAATGGAAAATTGTTTGAAGTATTAGAAAAATACATACCTTATTCTTTTAATGCCGATGGTCCATCACAACAAGCAGTATCTACATTGCAATGGGGAATTCCTGAAGTCGTGCAGCAGCGTCTTGGCAATAGTGTAAAAAGTATCCACTTTGAGCGTAGCGTAGTGAATAAACCTATTTTGAGCCCTAACCACTATTGGAAAATGATGAGTACAAAATCAGGCCCAGTAATACAAGCTATTCAAACACTTAAAGATGCTCAAAATATTGAATCTCTTAGAAAGGATGTCTTGGAAGCAATAATGCCATATTTTCAAGATAACGTATTAAGGCTTGATTATCTTATTACTATGGCAATAAAGGAATAGAAAACGTTAGAAAGAACTATCTTTCGTAATTTTTAGGAATTCATATATTTAAAAATTTGGGCCTGTGACCAAGTTCCAAAATAGCAGTGAATGAATTAATCAATAAGTATACGAGAAGCATTCTCTTTATCTAGTGAGTCATGGGTTGATTTTGTAGAGCATCAATTTCGACTTGGCCAAGGGTACTACTGTTACTTTCATTCATAAAAGATATACGCTCATGATTATTGCAGATCCAAAGACAAAAGGAAATGAGGCCGGCTGTAACCTCATAGATAATATTCTTCATCTCAAGGTAGGGTGGCTGGAGAAATGAGTTTATTTGTAAACGTATTATATGGATTACATGTGACTACAGATAGAGCCATTTCCAATTCTTCAATGTTAAGATGTCATAGAATCCTGCAAAGATGTAGAGAAAAAGTCGGTAGTAGTAGATGTGCTTGGCGACTGCTTCTGCTTTTAACGATTGTGCATTCCCACTTCCTCAAGTATTTGTATGTTGTACCCATTTTCTGCCAGCAATGGAATTTCATCCAAAGCTGTAATGACTTCTAATGTACAGCCAGTATCTTTGCTTTGATTGATGCCAGGCTTTAACGAATGAATTTTATATTTTCTCACCAATTCAATCACCTTTTCCTTGCTTTCACATGAAATCCTGCTGAGATAGTATGCTATATGCCTTCACCCCTAACCTGTTCAAATAAATGAGATCCATAATAATAATAATGGAAATGTTAAATTATTCATATGTTGTCCAATAACATACAAATATAAAAAGATATTTCAATATTATAGATTGTATTGTTATTAACATACATAATTCCACTTTAGGTGACTCTCGTACCAATAATGGGCTTAACATTAAGTATGTTGTTTCTACTTTAACCATAGCCAAGCATACAAAACAGGATTCCCAGGAAGCATTGGTTGATTGATAAAATTATCGATAGACATCCGAAGCCTTCAAGAGGAAACTGATTAGGATTGATAACGCTCGATTATGCCTGAATCATCATTCTCTTTCGCTTTCATCAGCGACTAATGATGAGAAGGCGCCTTAATCCTTGAAATTATCATTAGCCTCCATCCTTTCCCTGGCTTTAGAAAGCATCTCTTCTGCTGTAATGAATGGATATTTTTTTTCATTTTCTTCTTCTCCTCCTGGGCCGTCACTGCCATCCTCGACAGAAACAATGTCTCCGAGCATATTCTCAATCTTCTCTTTTTCCTTTCTGCTTATCAGTAGCAAAATATACAGAATTACATATAGACAATTTATTAATTAAAAATTCGATTCTACTGATTACTTGATTTTTCGTGTCTTGTAAATCCTCGTGATACTCGCGGTATTAATCTTCTAATACAAGCATTACAATCTCCTTTTGGAATTATAAAATTCAGCAAGTCCTTGGTAATATATCAAATAATCCTTGGGCTTTGCTGTTAAGGCCCTATTCAAACGGCATATTTTTGTACTTTTGGTAATTGTTGGTGTTCTAAGGATTTAACAATGATATATGGTCATTTCTTTTCGCAGTTTAATCTTCTACATATTGATATAATTGATATAATTTACTGACTTCAATGAGTAAGGCAAAGTTTGAAATTGGTAATTATTTCATAAACCATATATATTAGACAAACTCAATGCTTGTCATGGCGATAACAGGATCATCTTATGATAGACGTAATAGCAATTCAATTTTCATTAGCTATGCAACAGAAGATTTGGATTCTGCTATCAAAATTTATAAAGATTTGAAAGAGAAAGGATTTAATCCATGGCTCGATAAAGAAAATATTCTTCCCGGACAGAATTGGGACAATGAAATTAAAAAGGCTATAAAATCATGCAGGCATGTTGTCATACTATTATCATCAAATCTAGTTAAAAAAATAAGCTATATTCAAAAGGAATTAAAAGATGCTATAAGAGAACAACAAAACTTTCCTGAATCATCCATCTTTATTATACCTGCAAGACTGGATGAATGCAATATATCATATCAAGATCTTCAAAATATTCAATATGTTGACCTATATCCTGACTGGAATGATGGATTACAAAAAATATTGAACTCTTTGAATAGATCAAATCTGCACAAAAAAGAAGCAGATTATGATAACAATAATATCAATATGCACAAAATAAAAGATAAAGCATCCAATTCTGTTGAAAATATTGAATCCAAGAAAAATCCTCCAAATGATCCCAACGCATTAGAAACTGGTAAAATCTCTCTTATGGATAGTATTTTAGATAAAGATCCAAGCAAAAGCATTACATCATCTGAGAAATTAATTAAAGAGGGCAGAATAGATTTTAAAGATATCATAGACAAAATCCTTGTAATTGAAAATTTTGGTTTTGTTAATACATTTGTATTTAAAATGTTATGTAAGGCATTTCCGCAACAGTCCTCTTCTTTACTAATAGATCTCATATTAAAAGCAGATAAGAATTGGCATGCAGCATCTATAGCTGCAGATTGCTTTAGTGTATCTCATAGAAAATTTGCTGAAGAAAAACTGTGTAACTCTCTAAAAGAAAAACAGGGGGAGACAGATATTATAAGAATGTGTTTAAGAGGGCTAGGCAATATAGGATCTGAAAATTGTGTTTATTCTATTTTTGATACGATTATTTATAATAGTCTTGGTCAAGAACTACCAACTGCTTATTATGATAAGCTGTATCACTATGCATGTGAAGCATTGGCCAGTATTTTTATGAATGTCGAGACAAACACAATGTATAGCTCTTTACAATATCAATCTCGTCGTTTACAACATGTTTTAAAATTTGCAATGTCTCAACCCGAAGAAAAATCTGCAGGTATTTCTACAGAGAGCATAGTTGAAAAAATATTAGCCAAATGCTCATCCTATCATGTAGATATTCTAGTTATAGACTGGTTATACTCTGAAGAGGCAGTTTTTCGCAAAATTGGAGCATATGCTTTAGGACAAATACGAATCTCAAGAGCAGTACCTGATCTTATCAAATCGTTAGATAAACCATCAGAAGATAGTGATATTATGCAGGAAATCTCAAAAGCTCTTGGGAATATAGGAGGAAATGATGCAATAAAAGCATTATTAGTTCATCGACAAATAAAACCAATTGCATATTCTTTAGGAGAACTAAATGACTTTAACCTGTATGATCAATCTTTGCAAGAACTTTTACGTCTATTAAAAGAATCAGATGAATATAAAAATGTACATACTTCACTTTTTGTATATCGTGCAATAGGATTGAAAAAAGATAATCGATATGTAAAAGATCTTAGACAACTTCTTTATTCGACTGAACCATCTCATAGAGGTGTTGCAGCTTTGGCACTTGCTCGTATAAATGGCATACAGGAACTTGACGTACTTAGAAAATCTTACAAAGAAGCAGGATCAACAATGGAGAAGGTCTTGATTGCATTAAGTTTGTTGGAAATTAAGGCACCTGAAAGTAATGATGTAATTAACGATCTTCGGAATGATTTAACAATTGATTCCTATCAATATATTCGACATTTTCGAGAAGATATTATTTCTATTCTTCTAAATACACAGAATCCGTTAGCAATTGCGATTGCTAATTCATGGAAGCCAATTTATGATGAAACAATCAGTTTATAATAAATATTTGCATAACTATTTTGAGATAAATCCACATTATTTTCGAGTATTAAAGGATAAGGAGTTGGCCCTTCAAAATCTTGGAATATATAAGGAAGCATTAGAGTATTTTGATAAAACATTAAAATTGAATCCTAACAATATCAAAACATTAATTGGCAAAAGCACAGTATTATTGAAATTACACCAATATGATGAAGCTATAGAATTTTTTGATAGATTTTTATCCATTCAACTGGATAATCCAATATTAAATGGAATGAAAAGTATGGTATTGAAAGAGATTTCTATACCACGTATTTCCACCATCACGGCCACTACCTCTACGTCTATTAATAACCATACTCCTACTAGATCATATTATCCTCCTCACCATTCAAAAGTAAAGTCTAAATCAAAGTAAGAATTTATAAAGGAATGGAAAATTAGTTCCCATCAAATATCGCAATTGATAGGTCAGATAATATGTATGTAACTGCTAATGGTGGTAAATTTTATCACAAGCTTTCGCTTAAAACACTCGATACCACAATTATATATACAATATTGATAACAATGGTTATTTCGTCTCAAAGGAGTTCTAAAGGCTCTAGTAATAGAGATCCTGATAGTAGACATATGATTAACTGCTGGACATAGCCATAGATTCGTCTGGCAATGAGTATGTAGCTGATAGTGGCAATAATCGTGTTCAAAAGTTTGCCAGCAATGGAATTTTATTTACATCTGTAATAACTTCAATCGTATAGCATGCATCTTTGCTTTGACTGATGCCAGGATTTAGCAAGTGAATTTTGTATTTTCTGACTACCTCGGTCATTGCTTCCTTGCTTTCACCTGAGATCCTGATTAGATAGTATTCTATCTGCCTTCACACCTTGCCTGTTCAAATAAATGAAAGAGCCGATAATAATAATGAAATGTTAACTGATTCATATAATCTTCCATATCAAGCAAATATAAAAAGATATTTCAATATTATGGATTGTATTGTTATAAGCCTACAGAAACTCCGCTTTGAATGGCGCTCGAACTAATGAACCATAACATTAAGCTTCTTGATTCTGCTTTGTTGCATAACTAGCAATCATTAAATTATATCCATTCATTTTATACAATTCTTCTAAACAGGTTGTACAACGATACCTTTATTGCCATATCTTTTACCATGTTTTGAAACCTGATAGCGGATGTGTATTCACCAAACATCCGCTTTATAGAAGAAAATGCTGTTTCAGCCATCCATCGTTGTCCATACTTTCTTTTCTTTTTCCATTTATGATAATCCTTTGTTTGTAATTGCACTTCTTTATTCCGTATCTTGTTATTCCTGGTTGAAATGATAGAGTTCTTTTTTACTTTGATAATAGGCTGAATCTTTTTCTCCTTCAGGTATCTAAAATTCTCATTGCTATCATAGGCTCCATCACCTATGAAAGATTTGATCTTGATATCCTGATTATTATTCAACACGCCTTCCACCAAGTTCTTCATTATTTTACTATCATGCACCTTCTCATCTGTAACTTCCAGTGCAAGAATTTCTTTGGTCTTGATATTCACTGCAACATGTATCTTTAGATAGCCTTTCTTTCCTGCTTTCCACTTATCTTGCATCCATTGACCTCTGTTTGTAACCTTGATTCCTGTACTGTCCACTGCTATAATAACGACATCATCATCATCATCATCTATACTACCATTGATATCGATATCCAGTTTGTTTGTTCTTCTACAGATCTGTGAATAACTTGGTGATGGTTGTTTATGTTTAGGTATGCTATTTCCTAATGTTACTTTGATGATTCCTTCTGTTTGTCTATATGGAAGGTGAAGGTATACTCTGATGTGACTTATAATAAGAATGAAGGAATCAGGAAACTTGTACTTTTTGCCTTTCTTATTTTCATTCATCCTTGCAAGATCATCATCCCAAATATCAAGAAAGTCATATGCAAAGAGAATCTCACCTCGTCTTACAAGGGATTGATTATAAGAAGGCCAATGCAACAAATAATGGATTATTCTAATCCCAGCTAAAAATGTTAGTTATGCAACAAAGCATCTTGATTCTACTTTAACAATGGTCTAAGATTTCAAAACATGATTATCAGGAAGCATTTGCTATACTCCAACCAAGATGAATGAGGCTCGACTATGTCCGAATCATCATTCTCTTTCTCGCTTTCATCAGAGGCTAATAATGAGGAGTCGTCTTAATCCTTGGAATTATCATCATCAGATTCCATTCATCCTCTAGATTTAGAAGACATCACTTATGCATTTTCCAGATACATAGAATATAGAATTCGTGTGACATCTTCTTTTAGATCAGTAACTGTAGTGACTGTATTTGAAAGTGTCTTGATGATGTATTCTTCTTTGTTGTAGTCATTCATCTTTCTTCTGTATTAGTTCTAATAGTGTTGCTTTATGGTATTCGGAATCTTTAAGTCTTATATGATCCTCAATACTTTTCAAATAGATATTCTCTATATTGGGATGCTCCTTACAATAAAAGAAAAATGGCTTGTAATTTTGCTCTCCTATTAGAGGCTTACATATACTCTCTTCTAAGGTGTGCTCTTCTTGTTGTCCAGAATCTGAGGCAAAGAACTCTTCTATTGGATTGTTATTGTTTTTGGATAATAAATAAGTAGATGAATTTGTATCCGTTATTGTTAAAGTCTTGGTATGATTGTTTGGTGGCTCATTCTCTTCTTCCTTGCCATCAAAATGGGAATATTGCAGGAATTGTGTTGATTCTTCTAATTTTTTCTCGTCTTTTACTGGAATCTGCCCAATATATTCAATATCCCCAAAGATTTTGGTATAAGAATTACAATATTTGCTATCTGAAAATAAAAAGAATTAGTGGACCATATTTTGATTCTTCATAATTTTTCTCAAATTGACATATACATATCTTCTCATTACTCCCGTAATTAAGTATAGCAAACTGAAAATTGCTACTGCTATTCGCGTATTTTATAAGTGACAAAATTGCAGATTTTAACCATTTTTTCTCTATAGTTATGTGATTTTTTGATAACTTTATCTTGCAATATTGAAATAAATTATGAGAGTGTTCTAAATTCCTATAATTTTCGTATTTTCCTTTTCCTTCTGATGGAAGTTCTACTAACGGATAATATATTTTGTATCTGCCGTCAATAACGGAATTTGCTTCATCAACAAGTCCATTTTGCAAAAGTTCTGCCAGATAGGTTTTTCTTATATTGCTTTCTGTCATTGTCTTTCCTTGTTGAGATTTATAATATTCTGATAATTCCTTAGAAGTTAAAGCAATTTGCTCTTCTTTTTTATCTTCTTTTTCATCAGGTTTATTTTTGGATTTAAAAAGAGGGATAAAGACATTCTTAAAAAACTGCATCTTGTATGGCGGTATACCATTAAGATCTTGTGTCAAATAAAGCACTTCAGCCAAGTCTTCAATAGAAGCAGCTATCAATAATTCAGAACCATATAATAATTTAAATCGTGATTCTGACTTTATTACTGGTAATAGATCAAGAAAGGAAAATATACGTTTTGTAACTCTAACATCTGTTCCCTTATCAGAAGGTAAAGCAGCAGCAAGTAATTCTGCATACGGCACCCATACAGAGACAGACTCAAAATGATATTGTTCTAGAGTAGATGATGATGAAAGTAAGATAGCGCTATTTTTTATCTTTTCTTTTAGATATAGAACACAAGTTTTGGCTATCTCCTTATCCCCATCTGAGATAATGATTTGCTGCTGTATGGATTTTGGGAATCCTTTTCTTTGAGCAATTAACATATTGGACTCCTCATATTTTTGCTTGACCATGTTAGGTGATGTTATCAAAAACCTGCTTTGAATTTCTGGCCAAGTGGGCCAATTTGATTCATTTTTAGCACTACAAAAGATACATGCAGGCCATCCCCTTGTTACTATCTTTTTTACCTTAAAGCCATGTCCTTCAACATTATAGACGTATGGATGTTCAATTTCATACAAGTCATGGGAAAGGATTGGCTTTAAAATATTCCACGTTTCTTGATGTGGTGGCTCTAAGAAAAGAAAGATCTTGGTTCTCAGATCTATTAAAATTTTAGCATTTTGTAAGGTTTCAATTAGCTCGTCATTTTTCTTTTCTTTTTTATCTTCATTTTTCTCTTTCCTTATCATGTTTTTTAATTCCTTTATCTTCTCTTCCACAGGATCGTTATTTCCGTCTACTAGGATACCGTTTTGTCTAATAATCACCTTCGGAGACATGGAACCAATATTCCACACATCTTCCCTTGGGAAATACTGCAGTGCTTCAATAGTTGGAATGGCGGCTCTGTTCACTTAAGATATAATTCTCTATTATGATAATCTACAAAAAGATTAAGCCAATTCTTTACATGTTCTAATTTACATTTCTTCTTTCTACAAGGAAAATAATCATCAAAACATTCTTCAGTCCTGTCTTTAATATACTGCATAGTTCTTTCAATGGTGCTTTTCTCATATGAAGAATGAATATGATGAGTTAGTTTCAGGAATCTATATGCTTGTGGATACCATGTACCACCATCTGTGGAAACCGGATGTTCTCCATGTTCTTCTACAACATTCGAAATAAATCGTTCGGCAACAAACATATTTTGTTCTTTTATACGCTTATCCCGAGGATTTCTTTATCTTTTGGTTCAATAGCGACCCATACCCAAATGTACTCTGGTCCAACTTTAATTAGAGTCTCATCTATTACGTACTCGGAGATTTTCTTTTTCTTTGAGGATATTTTTTGAGGATTATATTTTTGAATCCAGTTCCAGATAGAAACGTGGTTTCGTTTGATAAAGCAATCTGATAGTCTATCCGCTGCTTTTCTTAAAGA
>JBDUES010000105.1:0-2578 GCA_040297625.1 Candidatus Nitrosocosmicus sp.
TTGATATAATGCCATCGTCAATCCCTTTTTCATTGAATCGATGGTGTATCCATTTTCTTATGTTGTTATCATGATGATTTGTTATCTTTCTTATTTGCGGTACTGTGTATCCTTCATCTTTGAGCAAGATAATCTTGGCTCTATATCCTGATTAAGTATCTTCAAGCATTAGGTGTAAAATATTCTTTTCATTAATGGTAAGTATTCTGAGGAATGTATCCCTCACAGTATTACTAAAGAGCGGCAAGCTAAAGGTATTACGATAGCTAAACAAGCACTATTCATTTTACAGATAAACATAACATACCTTTTACAGAACTGTTAAGCCAGTGAATGATTGGAAAAGTAATGGTTTTTTGGATATTCTGTCAAAGGAGTGCAATGAAAGAACAGATGGATGAAGAGACGAGGTTCATAAAGCTGTTTAGGCGCTATTATGCAATAGATCTTTTATAAAAAGAATTATTCTATTACTCCAAAAGAGGTTGTAAATTGCTTTGCTGCATATTCTTAAAATTCTACAATTCCATAACATATTTTTGTCCAAATAGAAATCATCTTGTTGTACAATGATGCTTTTGACATCATTTCTTTTACCATATTCTTATACCTGATGAAACCATAACATAACTAATAGATTTCATCCTTCTATTCGGATACTCTATTAATTTTTGTATTTCTTCAAGTGTTGGTGCTCTATCATATGCGACCTTTTTATTAGATGGAATACCTTTTGATATTTTTTTCCAATTAAGAATGACGTTATTCATATCACCGAATAGTTTGGTTTCCTTAAAGTAATTATGAATTGTAAATTTTGATATTTCTCCATTCTTAACTCTTTTCTTTTGATAGTTACAAAACATCATTAACATTTCTTCAGCCCATGATGGATTGGTCTTGGATTTTAAAAGAAAAATCTTGGATTGCTCTTCTATTTTATCAATACCCAAATTCAGAAAATCTAAAAATACTTTAAATATAGTATATTTTATTGAAATTTGCTATTGTTTGGAATCTGGATTATATCCAATGGCTATGGGAATTCCCCGAATTAAATAAACATTTTGAAAATATTGTTGAAATAAAAGATGCGCGTTTGAGAGACCATTGTACAATGGAGTGCGAGTCTTGCGATTGTACTAGAAATGTAAAGTTACTGGTAAATCTTTGTTGAAGAATTAGGAATAGATAAAGAAATAGGATCTGAAAAGGATCTATTTTAAGAAGGATTCTCTGAATTTTCAAATAATTTTTACTTCCATATCATTATAAAGAACTACTGCCTTGGCAAGATTAGTATCACGAGAGTCGTTTGTAGAATAATTGAAATTTATAGAATTGATAGTGTTATGTAACAAATTGCGAGCAAAAAGATTTTTGGCTCCAGAGGATTTGCAATTTATCCGAGACAGCCTAAAATAATGGAAAATTTTTAGAGGAGTTATCTGATGATGTAGATGACATATAGTTAAAATAGTAAGACTAGTACTAAATATGGTCAATAGAACTGAAACAATATTCCCTTAGGTAATTTTCATGACTCTTCTTTAGCTTGTGCATCTTCTCCAATATTTATAATTTATTTTAAAATATCTGTGGTCATAAAAAAGGATTCAGTTATAAAGCGGGCCCGGTGTAACTAGTAACAAATTTGACTATAATTAAGGGTTTAACTAAAACTTAATACTCAATCCAAAAGCAAATTTAAATGAATTATATAATTTTAATTGTTAGTAATAAGTTCTTTTGAGTTACAAAAGTGTAACATCTTTTATTTTACGTGATATAAAAAATCTGTTTTATTATTGAAATTTAATATATTCATGTAAATAATTGTGGTGGAAATTTAACCTTATAATTGTGTTCAAAGATAATTTAATAAAGTAGTTCATATAAATTAAAACTCAATTATCGTTTTAACTAAAAGATCAGCTTTGTTTTTATAATAAATAGCAGAGTTCGATGAATCCTTTTCTAATGCCTTATCATATAACTCTAATGCCTTTTCTAAATTTTCATTTTTAATTAGAAAAATGATAATCTTTTTAAAAAAAATAGAATCAACATTGGGATCTATATCACAAGATTTGTTGAAAGATTTTATTGCTTCATCGGATTTTCCTAATTTAATAAAACAAAGACCTTTATTATTTAATGCAACAATAATTCTTAGTTTACAAATATCTGAAATTAAACGATCATTGCTCTCATACACTTTTATAATTTTATTTAGACATTCAATAGCATCTTTATATTTCATAGAATGATAAAAAGATATTGCGTCTTGATTCCACTCATTCACTGGGGTATTGTTATACCATGAAAGTATGACATCAACTATATTCTCTATTAATTTTTCATTAATATAAAAAAATTCCTTTACTCTAAAATGAGGGTCCCTCTTAAACCAAAATCTATCTAAGTAAGAAGGAATTTTACAAAGCAATTCATTTTCATCAAATTGTAATGAATAATATTCTTTCTCTAGGTCTTTTAATTTTTCATCTTTCTCTATCGAATTTAATGTAATTATACTGCCTAACATAAATTCGCTAATCTGGTTTCCTCAACAGAT
>JBDUES010000106.1:0-7415 GCA_040297625.1 Candidatus Nitrosocosmicus sp.
TAGAAAAATTAATTGTATCTCAATTTGCAATTTCAATTTTTTATTTGTTTTACTTTCAATTGCATCGCATTTTTTGATAAGAAAAAGAATGATATTATACTTTTACATTTGTAAAGGTATATTATTAAATATGTATTTTATTATCATATCAATATGGCAAAAGACCCAGTTTGTAATATGAATGTAGATGAAAAAACTGCAAAACACATATCAGAATTAAATGGACAAAAAGTATATTTTTGTCGTACAGAGTGCAAGGAAACATTTGACCTAAATCCTGCAAAATATGGCTATTAAGTCAAATATAAAATAAATCATAAACTAGATTTTTATATCAGAGTTGCCTTCATATCTTTTTTTTATTGATTCTATTCTTCCCTTATATTTTTCACTGTATCCGGATTTACAAGAACTGCAACAAAAAAATCGTTCAATATCTGCAAATTTCAATATTTTAGGTTTACTAAAAATTGGACCATGGCAAAAGTCGCATTCAAGGTTTATTGCAATACCAGTTGTAATATTCTCGTTAATTTTGTCTTTTTCTATTTTAAAGATATCATTATTAGTATCCCCATCATTATTTTCTTTTTTTGTTGTATTATCTTTATTATTTTGTATTTGAATTAAATTCTCATCTCCTCCTTTATTATCAATTTGATTAAAGTCAAATATTGGAAGAACTCCTTTAATAAAACCCACATTAACTAATCTTTCAAATCTTGCCTTTACCGTTGGAGTGGTTATTTTTGTTTCTCTTGATATCTGTCTAAAGGATTTTCGTCCATCCTTTATAATGGATTCTATAATTGCTATGTCGATTTCATCCAGATATATTGGCATTGATAATGTACAAGACTTGGTTATCGGTATTTTTTACTATTTACATTTGTAAATAAAAAAAATGTAAATCTTTTCTATTGTTCCATGCTTTGTTGCATGATTCGAAAAACAGTTAAAACTATGTCACTTTCTTAGTTAATCAATTTAAATTATGACTGTTTCCATTTTGTCCTCGACATTAAAACGTTAACAAAAAACGATTTAAAATAATCATGCAACAAAGCAATTGTTCCACAAAATAACCATAAAAAAACGATATATTCTTTGAAAACTTTTATAATAAAAAGAGATTGTATATGCAAGATATAGCTTTTTTCTTAAAGTTTTACAGAGCACCATATACCTGTATTAATCTTAAAATTTGCACTTGGTATGTGATATTAAGATGGAAATAAATAAATGAAATCAAGAAAACGATATGGAAATACAAATGAGAATAGAAGTACCAAAACAATTGTTTCTGCATGTATATCCAGGTGAAGAAGTTGATAAAACTTGGAATGAAGATCCAAAAGTATATTTTAAAACTAACTTACTATTCCAATTTATATAAATTGGGAACAAATTCATCATCAAGATAGAATAATAACGACAGATTTTATTGTAGAAGTTGCCTAAAATTATTTCATCATCTTAATAATTATTAGGAGCATAATGCTTTCACATCTTTCTTATTTGCATTTAATAAAAAAAAATTAATTGGTATCTAAAATTTAAATCATGTTAATTTAATGCAAATCATAACTAAAATAGTTAGTATTGACATTAATCAAACGTTAACTATTGCGAGTAATTAAATAAATTCCAGGTGTCATTATAAAAACTGATAACATCAAATTCCATGATATAATATTTTCTTTCAAGAATATTAAAGCAAATATTATACCAAATATTGATGAAGTAGAAAAAATCATTACTGATTTTACCGTTCCAATTTGTTTCATTGCTTTTAAAAAGAGAAAAAGAGAACCAGCAAATCCACCTAAACTCAAAAAGAGTAAATTGGGAATTTGGAATGCATTAATTGTTAATGAAATATTAAATATAACTACCAATCCAAATGATAAAACTCCACCGATTAGAGATTTTATCTGTATTATTTTGATTATAGGTATTTCTTTATGTAAAATTATCCTACTAATGTTATTATCTAACGCCCAAAAGATTGTTGCACCAATTATAAACACGTTTCCAATAAAATTATTATTGTTTTGGAAAAAATCAATATCATCTAATTTTACATTAAGAATTAATAACCCAATGAAAATTAATATAATTCCAACATACGCTCTTCTTCCAGGTTTTTCCTTTAATAGAAAAATAGCAAGTAAAATAGAAAAAAGGAATTCGGCATTAATTAATAATGATGCTTTAGAGGCATTAGTTAATTTCAATCCATAAAAAAACAAGATTGGTCCAATAACTGCACCACATATAGAATCAAGAAAAATTAATTTGAAAGTATGTATATTTATTTTAATGGTATTTCTTGATATTCTAACAATAATTGTTAAAAAAATACCGATAATCATATAAATTAATGATGATAAGAGTACTGGATTGACGGTATTTAGGGATGGTTTTGCTATCGCAGATATAGAACCATATAAAATAGCAGAGGAAATAACCGTTATGTAAGCAGTCCTCAATTATTATTTATCAATACTAACAATAATATTAATGAGGCTACCCTCCAGAGTAGGGATAACCATAGGCATATTTATTAAATGCAATTATTAATTTTTATGACTCATCACAAAAATCCAGAATTAAAAAGAAGACTTGCTAGTATTGAAGGTCATGTTAAAGCTATTAATAGAATGGTTGATGAAGAGAGAGGATATCCTGAAATAGTACAGCAGATCTCTGTCGTTCGCTCTGCATTAGATGGGGTAACAGAAGTTATAGTCCAAGATTTACTTGAATACTATGTAAGTCAAACTACTGATACAAATGGAAAAGAAATCGCGATAGAAATCAAAGATACAGTATCCAGAATTTTATAGGTTAAAAATATTTTTGGATATGACGCAAGTTAAAAGAAAACAGGTCCATTGGATACATTTTACATATTTACAAATTTAATCATTAATTATAAAGATGGTAAAAGATAAGCATGAATGATATCTGGGACAAGGTTTATTCTGATGATACCGCATTCTTTGGTGAAGGCCCTAGTAGTTTTGCAAAAAAATGTTTTTCACAATTTAGTCAAAAGAATGTTAAAAAAATTCTTGAATTAGGTTGTGGTCAAGGTAGGGATACAATATTTTTGCTTTGAGTAATTTTGATGTTTATGCTCTTGATTCCTCTAAAATTGCAATAAAAGGAATTAACAAACTTTTTAAAAAATATAAAAACGAATCTTTAAAAAATATAAAATGCATAGATGTAAAACAAGGTTTACCATTTGACAATAATTATTTTGATTTGGTTTATTCACACATGTTTTATAATATGAATTTTACAAATAAAGAATTAGATTTTCTTTTTCATGAATCACATAGAGTATTGAAAACAAATGGTTTGTTATATTTTTCTGTTAGAAGCAATATTGATAAATTATTTAAAACCGGAAGAAAAATTGATGAAGATGATATTTATGAAATAAATGGATTTCAAATTAGGTTTTTTAGCATGGAACAAATAAAATTATTACTATCGTCATTTAATTTTGATGTAGATGAAATAAGGCAAGATTATGAGGACCTATCACACTTATATTTTGTTTTTTGTCATAAGAAAAACAATTCAAATACATCAGGTATTATATAATTAACTACGAACTAAAGCATCATCTCAATTGATTAGACCTTATTGGATATTCTATAATAATGAATAAAAAACGCTTTAGTTAGCAGAAATATATGTATAAAGTATAACAAGCATTAAACTTTAAAGGAATGGATTACTTATATCTACTTTATGAATAGAAGTACTATTCAATTTACTGTTGCTGCTCTATTATTATTGTTTTTTTTAACATGTCTGGTAATCGGTAGTAATTCTGTTATTTTCGGTCAAAGTGAAAGTATGTCAAAACAGATGTCTATGGAATCAATAGGAGGTGTATCCATTTCTTCTCTCACGAATTGGATAGGCATATTTTCAACAGGTATCATTGTAGGACTGTTAGCTTTTAAAACAAATAACTCAAATGATATTCGAAGTTTAGAAAGAAAAAGGATTATTTTATCGGTAGCGATATTATCATTGTCAGTTGGTACCATTCATCTTCTGTTAATTCAAGAACATGCAAAAGAATCATTTTGGTGGGGTGTGATTTTTACAATTTCCGGTATTGCCCAGATAGGCTTTGGTCTAATTATATTATTCATAAAAAGACGTCAATTCAATACTTTATGGTATTATATAGGAAGCATTGGAAATACATTACTTGTTGTCACATTTGTACTTGTTCGGGTATTTACACCGCCGTTTTCTCCGGAAGGAACCCCTATAAACGAACTAGAACCTAATGGAATAATAACTCTAGTAATGGAAATAATAATAGTAATTTTACTAACATATATCTTAATATTCAAAGAAGAAGTAAAAAGGATAATGAAGTAAATTAGAAAAGTAGCTAACCTTTTTATTGATTGCTATAGCAATGAATTATAATCGGGATATGAACCTAGTCGGCTCATCCCTATTTCGCATGTATGCTATTGTATTGACTGCCAAGATGTAGACACATATTCAACCACCCATAATAATTCTTCTTAAAAGCCAAATATTCTTTTGGTCGACAAGTTAAGACGACTTTTTATTGTTAAATTCTATACACATATCTTTTTCATATTATGATATAGTAACTGGAGATTTAGATAGTCATTCTCTTCTGGCGAGCGATAAATAACATTATCATGATCGTTCACTAAAGGTAAACCCATTAATCTCACCGGCAAATAATTTAACACCTATTTGTTCAACCTTGGTGTTTTCTTTGGCTACGTCAATCTGTGTGGACATTAGATCTTGAGCATTCAAGTCCAATATTCACTATATAATATCTTTCCAATACGATATAAGTTAAATATCGGAAAATTTCATAAGTATTCATCTCTATTTATCAAATGATAAATATATCTCTAAAAGATTTATTTGAAAACTCGAAAAATGCATCTTTAACATATATGTGTTATAGCTATACATATCGACTCTATATCATTAACAATTCATTTATAGTTATTAACACATAATTAAAAAAGGGCACTCAACTTAATTCTGCTAAAGAGGCACTTTTACTGAATAAATGAAACAAGTTGCAAAAGATGAAGACTCGGATATCGATTTTATTGTAAAGAATGTTGCAAAGGGTTCCATAATTATTCCAAAGAATATTGCAAGAAAGCAGAAAATCAAAGTGACCGGGATTGGAAAAGGCTTAAAAACTAAAGTTAATGTAAATATCGGAACATCAACTCTGTATCAAAACATAGAAGAAGAAATTTCAAAAGCAAAAGTTGCAACAAAATACGGTACAGATACAATAATGGATTTTTCGGGTGGTGGTGATCTAAACATTATAAGAGAAAAATTACTGGATGCTGCTTCAACTTTAACTTTTGGCTCGGTCCCAATTTATCAAGCATATGGATATAGTGTTGAAAAATACAAAAATCCATTAAATATTACAGAGGATGATTTTTTAAATGCATTTGAAAAACATGCAAAAGATGGAGTAGATTACACAACAATTCATTCAGGAATAACTTTAGAACTAGCAAAAAGAATAATGAATGTTAAAAGATGTGCAGGTGTTGTTTCTAAAGGTGGTACTATAACAGCTGCATGGATGTTAAAATATGGTAAAGAAAATCCATATCATGAACATTTTGATTATCTTTGCGAAATAGCAAAAAAATATGATGTTACATTTAGCCTTGGTGATGCATTAAGACCTGGATCTATACTTGATTCTCATGATGAATTACAAGTCTCAGAAATGATAAATGTTTCTAGATTATCTAAAATTGCATATGAAAATCATGTTCAGGTAATAGTGGAAGGTCCAGGTCATGTTCCTTTAAATGAGGTTTCTGCAAATGTAAGACTAGCAAAATCACTAATGAGGGACATTCCATACTATGTTCTTGGACCTCTTGTTACAGATATAGCATCAGGTTATGATCATATTGCAAGTGCTATTGGAGCAGCAATTTCAGCCTCTGAAGGTGTGGATCTATTGTGTTATCTGACGCCAGCTGAACATTTGGGACTTCCAAATGAAAATGAAGTAAAGGAAGGTTTGATTGCATATAAAATTGCCGCTCATGCTGGAGATTTAGTGAAGATAAGAGATAAGGCAATAAAATGGGATAGAAAAATGACTGAGGCTCGAAGAACACTTGATTGGGAAAAACAGATATCATTATCAATAGATCCAGAAAATGCAAGAGAGATACATTTTAGGCGTAATGAACAACATCCAGGCAATAATGTCCCTCGTACTATACCGATTAACATAAGTGTGCTAAACAATTTGTTATAGTAATTATCATAAAAACACAAAAGCTATCTAGATCCTTGCATTAATCTATCTGTTCTAAATGTCATTTCCACTGACCAAAGCCAAATTGGTTAATTTGTACAAAAAAGAAAATGATCCAAAGGTTAAGGAAAGGCTACTCTGCTTGTTATCAGAGTTCGAGAAGATGGACAAATTCCTTTTCGCGTTGCACAAGAAATGCATCGAAGCAATCCTTGGGCTTCAGATTGGCTAAAAAGATATGATAAGGAAGGCTTAGAAGGGCTAAAAGATAGAGCTAAAAGTGGCAGACCACCAAAACTATCAAAAGAGACAAGTTACCAGAGTAAGCAAGAACTATCCAACTCCAAACAGGGCTGGTCCACAAAACAGGCAGAAGAGTTAATCGTAAAGAAAAGCGGAATAAAATACCATTACACCCACATATACCGAGTCCTTCGTAAATGGGGATTCAAACAGAAGGTACCAAGAAAAGTACATGTTAACACAGCATCTCAAGAGGAAAAAGAGATTTTCAAAAAAAGGTTACCCAGATACTTGTGGATAAACAACAACAACAACAAGAAAAAGAGAAAGATGGATTTACTGTAGTATCACTTGATGAATCATTTTTCTTTTATGATTCTCTGATAAGACGCGTATGGATTCAAGAGAATGATAGGCCCGTAGTCAGAGTAACAGGCTCACATAAACATTCATGTATTTTTGGAGCAATAAGCATTGATGGTAAGAAACAGCAACTATTCAGACAGTACGATGTATTCAACGGCGATACATTTCTTGACTATCTAAAACTAATTCACTCCAAATTTCCAAAATGTTATCTTTTCATGGACAAGGCGTCTCCTCATTACAGGTCAAAGAAGGTAGTGGCATATTTTGAGGAAAACAAGGATACTCTGATACCAGTATATCTTCCAACTGCATCACCTGAGTTTATGGTAATGGAGACGATTTGGAACATAGCCAAGCGAGAACTATTTGTCTTAAAATACTATTCATCTTTTGCAGATTTGAAGAATACGATATCTCAATATTTCAGAACAAAAAGATTCAATCTTAATATGAGAAACTATTT
>JBDUES010000107.1:0-10414 GCA_040297625.1 Candidatus Nitrosocosmicus sp.
TAACAGTGCTTGTTTTCATCAACAAAATTATTGTTATATTTTTTAATTCATATTCAACGTTTTAGAAATCAACGAATCTAAACAAGCACTCTCTCTTTACATTAAGGATTAATCATGTATTTACACAACTGTTAACAGAACTATGTTACAATGGAAAACAAAAAATGTATAATACTAGGACTTTAAATATCGAGTATCAGGGAATATTATGGAAAATCAAGGACAGGGAAATGACAACAACAATAAAGAAGAGAAAAACGTGACAAATCCTAATCAATTTAAATCAATTACGGATTGGTGGCAACAATATTCTCCTCTAGCTTGGGGTGAAATGTATAATGAATATATTAAATATACCACATCAATGACTGAAATATATAAAGAATATATTAAAAACTCAGAAAGAATGACTGAATTGTATAAAGAATTGGCGATAAATACAGAAAGAATGACTGAATTGTATAAAGAGTCTGTTATGAGTACCGAAAGAATGACTAAATATTGGGTAAACAAATTTCATAATCCTTCATATTCAAAAGAACAAAAAAGAGAAAGACAGACCAGTAAATTAAAAGATAAAAAATAAAAATAATAGAATAGTATTTTCAGATAATAACACGACATCCTTTTTGCTTTAACAATTGGTTTGGAAGACAATGGCTTTGTATCAGATGCATTTAATGATTCAGAAAAAGCAGCGTTGAATGTTAAACTCCAATTTATATGATTTTTACTGTAAGATATCAAGATATCTTACAGTAAATAGAATCGAGTTCTGTAAACGAATAAACGAGTATGATAAAAAAAAGTCTGTTTTTTAAAAGATTCAAAGACATACTAAATTGAAATGATTGCAAAAGAATTCCCATTGTTGGGTATAGATCAGATCATCTACTTATCACACCAATTGATATAGAGAATTTGGTAAAAGATCAGAAACAAGAGCGATGGCTTAGTTTGGACAAAACCATTACTATTACACTGCAGAATACAATCACTAAAACCAATTTATTAAAATATTAGAACCCTTTACTACATAATTCAATCCCACTCAATCCATCGACATTCGATTGAAAGGTTTCGTTATAGGTCGTCTAAAACATTGATTTGTTAATAAAAAAAATTAGAATTTTAAAAAATTAATATCTGTAATTTTTATCTTTCTTATTTTGATTGACCTGTTTCAGATCGTAATTTCCTGTATAATTCATCAAGATAATCATATGCAAAAGAGAATTTCGCTCCCTCACCACCAATTAATTTTTAAACTATTCACCAAAAGTTATGCCAAAATGTATGTAAAAGGAATAAGTTTTTGTTTAAATTTGTGTGAAAAAACATGGGATACTTCAATTGAAATGTAAAGGTCTTGTTTTGTTTTGTTTTGTTTTGTTTTATGTTCTTTATCTGTTGGACAACCAACTAAACCCCATAATCGAGCCATTCTTTTTGGATAGGTGAAATTTGTTTTTGGATGTATGTTTGTTGGTTTTTTCTGATTTACAATATTCTTGCCATTCTTTATAACGAAAAATTCAATAACCTTACAAATTCACTGGCTTGTTCAAAAGAGCCGAATTATTCAAGGCTTGGTAATAATTCAGATCCATCCTCTTAATATACGATTACAACAGCTTAAAGCTAACCCTTGGGATATGATTTTGATAAATACAGACCAGAGATTATAAAATCAGTATTCTGAATCAATCCTTTATCAGCGCATGGAGATATCATAATGGAGATTCTACTGCTGGTGCATTATACCACTATCTACGTTTTATTATATCAGATGATGTAGTGGCATAACACAATTGTAAAACAGGAAAATCCAATCCATATCAATAAAATATATGATGGTAATTTGCTGACATATCAATAAGGATAAAGATGGGTGTTAAAGAATGATGTCAAAGTCTCATTTAGTTAAATTAAAATTCTTTCGATTTTACTAATAAAGAAAAGAAAGAAAACAAATGGATACTTCCTCATTATATACCAAAAATAATATTGATATAGATTCTGGTAATCTGTCCAATCTATCTAATAACAAAGATGATGAAAATTCAAGATTGGATAATAATAAAATTGAAAAAAAAGAAAATAATCGAACAAAAATAAAAGATAAAAAAATAATATTAACATCGGCACTACCATATGCAAATGGAGAGATTCACTTAGGGCATATCGCTTCAACCTATTTGCCTGCAGATATTTTTACCAGATTTATTAAATCAACAGGCAGTCAAATTTATCATATTTGTGCAACTGATGATTTTGGGACACCCATACTAATAAAATCGGAAAAAGAAGGCAAAACACCCGAGGAATATGTTAGAACCTGGAATGAAAAAGATAAGAAAGATTTTGAATCGGTTGGAATTATTTTTGATTTTTTTTATAAAACAAGTTCGAAAGAGAATATTAATTTTGTTCAACATGTTTTTTTAAAGTTATACGAAAATAACCATATAATAGAAAAACCAGTTGTTCAATTTTTTTGTCCTTATGATAATAAATATCTACCAGATAGGTATGTTATTGGAAAATGTCCTTTTTGCAAGGCTGATAATCAGTATTCTGATTTGTGTGAATCTTGCGGAAGAGTTCCCGAAGAAATATTGGAACCAAAATGCGCAATTTGTGGAAATAATCCTATAAAAAATGAAAGCAACCATTATTTTTTTAAATTATCCGATTTTTCAGATGATTTAAAAAATTGGTTATTGAATAATCAAAATCTTCAACACGATATTGTAAAATATGTACTAAATTGGATTGAATCCGGATTGCAGGATTGGGATATTACAAGAGATCTTAGTTGGGGAGTACCAATACCAAATATAGGTAACTCAAAAGCTCATGAAGGGAAAGTTTTCTATGGATGGTTTGATAACCATTTATGCTATATATCGTCTCTAGAAAAATTTGCTTCCACTATTTTAAAAAAGGATGGGAAAAAATTATGGAATGAATCAGAAATCAATCACTATATAGGAAAAGATATAGTTTATCATCATTATCTATTTTTACCCGGTATCAGAATTGGAATCAATAATGAGTATAAATTACCAGATAAAATAATTACCAGAGGTCATCTTTTATTTCAAAATAGAAAATTATCAAAAAGTAAAAACTGGTATATAGGTTTAGGAGAATTTGTTAAAAATTTTTATCCTGATTATCTGCGATTTTATTTTTCCTCAATTGTACCTTATTCTCAATCAGATATTAATTTTGATTGGGATAATTTTTATGAAAAAATAAATAACGAACTTATTTCTAATATAGGAAATTTTATCAATAGGACATTTTCATTTACAAAAAAACAATTCAATTGTATTGTTCCATCTCCATCTGAATTCGATGAAATAGATAAACAAGCATTATACAAAATAGAAAATATAGCCTATGAAATTGGTGATCTAATCTATAGTAATAATATTGATAAAGCAATTAAACGAATTTTACAATTTAGTACTTTTTTTAACCAATATTTTCAAAATAAACAACCATGGAAATCAAAATCCACTTCAAATAATACAATATGGATATCAATTAATGCGACAAGAGCTATGGCAATTATTTTGTACCCGTTCATACCTGTATCTGCAGAGAAAATTTGGCATCAATTGGGGTATAGTGACAATTTATCAAAACAAAATTGGTATACAGCTTCTGAAATACATGTTGAAAAAGGTCATTCATTGAGTCAAAATATCGAACCAATATTCAAAAAAATAGAAAAAGAAGATATAGAGAGACAAAAAGTATCTTTAATTGAACTATCAAATAGTTTATCATCATAATTTATTCAAATATCATCCTTTTTTGGAATAGATGGATAATTATTTTTTAAACAGTGATATTAGGATAGATAACGAATATTTAACAATACACTAATACCAAACAATAATAATAAAATCTTAATTTTCAAACAGATTAGATTAGATTAGATTTGTATTTTGTTAATATTTTTAACTTTTGTGCCATGACCAGTTATATAATCAAGTATATATATTCGTCTCTATCAATTCCATAAAATAAAAATAATTATAAAAAGTATTATTGTAAATAATAATAATTGTTATTTATATTTGCAAAACTATCGTTAATTTTTGTTAATTTGGCTTTAGTAATACCAATTCGTACCAATTATTTTGGTCAAAAAATTCTTTTTCTATTGAAAATCCCGCTCTTTTTACTAGTTTATTAATATCGTCTGGACTATATTTGTAAGAATTTTCGGTATGAATAGTCTCATTTTTTTTAAAATCTATTTTTTTATTTAAAGAAGAAATGAAAACTTGCTGGTCCTCATTAGATAAGATGTGCATTTCGATTCTTTTTTTGTCCCTGTTGTAAAATGCTTTATGAGAAAAATTTTCAATTATAAAATCACCACCTAGTTCTTTGTTAATTCTATGTAGTAAATTTAAGTTAAACTTGGAAGTAATACCTTTAGTATCATTATAAGCAGATTCTATTAACGATAAATCTTTTATCAAATCAAACCCTACTAATAAAAAGTCATCATTAGTAATATGTAATCTGATATCTTTTAAAAAATTTCGTGCGCCATCACCCTCAAAATTACCAATACTAGAACCCAAAAAAATAATAAATCTAGCAATATTTTTAATTTCAATATCATTTTCAAATAAAATATTATTGCAATGGTTAATACCATCAATATATTCATATGGAATGCCTTTAACAATAACATTTGGTAAGGAATTTTCAAGATTAGAAACAACTGAATTTAAATAATTAAAAGATATGTCGATAGGAAAATAATATAATTGGTTTTGTTTTTTTAAAATTTCATTGAATAAAAATTTGGTTTTTTTCGAACTGCCACTCCCTAATTCTATTAATACAATTTCTTTTTGAATGTATTTTACTATTTCATTTGAATAACTGTCAAGTATTTTTATTTCAATTCTTGTCGGGTAATATTCAGGTTGTATTGTAATTCTTTCAAATAATTCTGAACCTATATCATCGTAAAGATATTTTGACGGGGTAGATTTTTGAATTGCATTAGTTAAACCTAATAAAATGTCATTTCCAAATTCGTTTGTACTTTTATCTAAAAACAACCTTTATTTTTTTTAAAAAAATCAAATATAAAGATTTTTGTTCTGTTTCAGAAACATAATTAAAAAAGTTATGAAAATAAAAAATATTTAAATTTATTCATTTTTTTTATACCTAAATTTATTAAGGGTTATCAATTCTTTATAGGACCCAAAAACATTTGGATCGATTTTATCTAAATTGGATTCATATTCTATTTCTTCTCTAGTTTCAAACTCTTTAATTATTTTATAACTAGATGTTCTTTGAGCAGGAACTCTACCAGCCGAACTGATGAGTTTTCTCATTTCTTTAGGTCTCAAAAGTTGTCCATACTGAGACCCTGCAGAAGTAGATATGCTTTCATTTATTAAACAACCACCCAAATCATTAGCACCTGAACCTAGAATAATTTGGGATAACTTTTGACCCTCTTTTACCCAAGATACCTGAATGTTTTTTATTAGTTGATTAAAGAAAATCCTTGCAATTGCATGCATTTTCAAGATTTCAACACCTTCTGCTCCTGCTTTTATATCTTGGATTAAACCTAAATTATACATTGGAGATTCGGTATGTATAAAACTTAATGGGACAAATTCAGTGAAATGGTTTGTTTCTTTTTGAATTTTTCGTAGTATGTCTAAATGAGTTACTATATCGTCATATGTTTCTATATGACCATACATAATAGTAGATGTAGTAGGAATATCTAGTTTGTGTGCCGTTGTAACCACCTTAATCCAATCATCCACACTTATTCTACCAGGGGATATTTTTGTTCTAATTTCTTTAACAAGTATTTCAGCAGATGTCCCCGGTAAACTTCCTATTCCCGCTTCCTTTAACATTTTTAAATATTCCTCAATAGTTGTATTCGCCCTCATGGATGCATAAAGAATTTCCTCTGGAGAAAAAGCATGGATATGAATATCAGGTAACTCTTTTTTTATAGCTTTGCATATATTTACATATAAGTACCCATCCATATTAGGTGGCAATCCTGCCTGAATACATACTTCAGTCGCACCATATTTCCATGCTTCTTTAGCTCTTGAGACTATTTCTTCAATTGGTAAAATATATCCCTCTTCCTGTCTAAAATCTCTACTGAAAGCACAAAATCCACATTGTTTTATACATACATTTGTAAAATTGATATTTCTATTAACTACATATGTTACGATATTTCCATTTTCTCTTCTTCTCATTTCATCAGCTACTAAAGAAATTATCGACAATTCCAGATCCTTGCTATTGAATAGCTTTATTGCATCAGAATTTGATATTTCTTTATTACCAAGTGATTTATCTAAAATGACCGAAATATCTGGATCTATATTTTTTAATATAGTATCAATATTCATTGTATGTATCCTCTTTAACTAATCCGGTGTTATCTATTAAAGCTTCAATAAATCCTTTAAGATTGCTCGTTACAAAATAATTATATTTATTTTGGTCCGTAATAAATTCAGGATATATTGGCAATCTAGCGCGTAATTTAAAGCCCTTCAAATTACTAACTTTTTGAACATCGTTTATTGTAGGCCAAGGATATTCGGGGTTAACATAATCTGGGGTCAAAGGAGAAATTCCGCCCCAATCATTTATTCCAGCATCGACGTATCTAGAATATATGTTAGGACTAAGATTTGGAGGAACCTGAATGTTAATATTTTTTAATAAAATTCTAGCAATTGCTACGCATCTTAAGAAATAGTTATCAGATGGAGGACTGGAATTTTCCATACTAGTTCCAATTTTAGGTGCAAAATTTTGAATTATCACTTCCTGAATATTTCCATATTTCGCATTCAATTGTTTTATAAGCAATAATGATTTAATAACATCAAACAAGCTTTCGCCTATTCCAATTAACAAACCTGTAGTAATAGGAATTTTTAATTCGCCTGCAGCAATCAACGACTTTATTCTAACCTTTGGATTTTTACTAGGAGCATTTTCATGAGCATTTCCCACTTCTAATAATTTTTCGCTCGAATTTTCCAACATCATACCAAGGCTAACATTTGTAGGTTTTAGCATGGACATTTCTTTTTTTGTCAGGCTTCCTGCATTAGTATGAGGTAATAATCCTGTTTTTTTTAAAATCGTTTCACTCAAATTTGCTATTAATTCAACCAATGTTTTATAGCCTAATTGATATAACCATCTTTTAGCTTCAGCATATTTTAATTCTGGACGTTCGCCTGTAACTATTAATGCTTCTGTACATCTTAATTTTTGGCCTGCTTCAGCTATTGATAGAACTTGAGAAGGATTTAACAGAACTGAATCAATATTTGAAGGTTCTTTTTTATAAGTACAATATGAACAAGTATCTTTGCACAGGTTGATTAAATTAATAAAAACTTTTCTAGAATAAGTAATTATTTGATTCGGGTTATTCCTATTTCTTAAATATTTTGAAAATTTTAAAAGATCAATAATGTTAGAATTTTCAACAAATTTCGAAATTTCTGTTTCTTCTATGTATTTACCCTCAGAGATTTTATATACTATCTCTTGGTCTTGAAAACCTTTTTGATAATTTAAATTACTAAAATTATTCATTAATTTATAATGATTCTAAAATAATACTCTATTGATAATAAGGTTTGCTCTTTCTAATTCGTAATTTTGTTTTTATAATGACTAAATTAATTATCTGTTCATAAAAAAGGGAGGACCCTTTCATATTATCCAACTTTTACTGCTTTAGAAGCACATTTAGGACATACATCATTTCTGTGCTCATATCCACAGTTCATACAATAGAATTTGATTGGAGTATATTCATGGCCTCCTGCATCGCGACCACCACTACTTCGGTTAGTAAATGATGACATAGACTTGTACAAACCTGTGATTCCACCCATACCCTGTCTTCTCAAGGCAAGATCTGTTCTATATACATTAAGCAAGATAAATACAAGCAATAAGACACCAAGTGATATAGGAAATGGTATGATAAAAGAGATAGCTAACCCGATACCCATATATACTAACAACCAGATCAAATAGTTATTGTTTTGAATTGGATTATTTTTATTATTGTCAACATTATTATTATTCATTTATTTTCACTTATCGCCTATAACAATATTATGCGTAACAATCTCATAAGCTCATTGTATACATTTGCTTGCAATACAATACAATGCACTCATTAGTTGTGATTGTTAAATTATTGGTCGAATTTGACTCACATCTTTCAATATATTTTAATGGTATATCCCCCGAGGATAAGCTATTGTAATGTTATTGTCAAGTTCACGAATCGATAGTTTATGATGTTGTGAGATCTTTTATATAATATAATGCCATCGATATTTACATATTTAAGCTTTATTAGTAGTATCTTGCAATTCTTCAAAATATACTAGTTTATGGTAATAGGCTGTACCAATGCTTCAGACGAGCTATTTGCAGTGTATAACACACCTCCGATGAAAATAATAATGAGAATTTCGATATGAATAAAGAAAAAAATATTAATGCCAATACTACTTTTCCTATAACCCATGCTACTGGAAATATACAGATTGGATTAGTTAAATTATTATCTGTTGAATATACACATATTCGATCAGCACTTTATCCCATATCTATATAGAAATGATAAAATACAATCTTTAGGAATAAAAGATGTAAAAGGGCTTGATTTTGAGAAACCATCGGAAATACAGCACTTTATTTTTAAAGATGTAGATAAAATATTCTTGCTTACACCAAATTTTGATACTAAAGACATATCAAAAAATTAGGAGGGGTAAAAAATGGCAGTAAAACAGGTTGTATAATTATCTTCAGATAGTAGGAGCGTTTCCTATCAAATGTTGTGGAAGAGTATGTATGGAGAGCATCCTGTTTCAACAGATAAGGGTACATGATATCCTTAAGATTTCCAGTTTTTAGATAGTCATTCTATACATTCTCCTTTTGAAAACATCATAACGAAATGACTATACAATATATCAAGGATAGAACTGGAAGTCTCGATGATTACTTTCCCTGTGAGATGGAAAGATGAAAACTATTTTATATTAAAAATTCACATATTTTAAGAAAATTACAATAATAAAAGATATGGTAAAGTTAAGATATCTCTTCCTTGCTATAATAATCCATAAATAGATTCTATCATTTCTGTACAAGTTTTCACTTGTATTTTCTACATAAAAAGTAGGCATCAAATTATCGCTCTGTCTTTGATATACTGTGTTGTCCTTTTTTTATAATACTTTTCTGTTTCCTGTATATAAAAAAATGGCATGATGATCTATTTTCAAAAACTTACAAACTTGTTGGGTGGGGGTACCAATTACCTCAATCATCTGACGAAATAGGATGCCTACCATGGATTTTGATATACTATCGATGATAATTCTTCCTTTAGATTCCAATATTAAATATCAAGAACAAATTTCGATTTGAGTTCGATAGCAAACCTATTAAAGCCAAATATATTCAGAACCAATCTTCATTTGAGAGATTCATCTTTTTTATACTATAATAAATTCCAATATCTTTATCTTTCTATAAAATACTTTTTAAGGTTTGTACTTTTGAATCCAATCGTGTATTGCACTTTATGACTTTTTATAATAATTCCTATACAAAAAGATACTGCGTTAGATGTATTTCTTAATGAAAAACCATTAAAATAAAGGTGGAAAGAATATACCACTTTATCTTCAATTTTTGTTCTATTTCTTATCTGGGATATGTCATAAATAACAAATAATGTAGAAATCCAATGCTTTTTCCTTAACTTTACAGAGCTGCCTTAATTTAAGACTTTATAAATAATATTTTCTTTTATATTTTATGGATATAAAAAAAATAGGTGTAGTTTTTTTTACAATTCTTTTCCTTCAAATTGCCTTGTTAAGAGCTGTGTAAACGCAAAGGTACATACTTTTGTAAAATATTTGTGATCGCTCTGCCATGATTCTTATTATAGGTATTCTTCCACTTGCTAACCGTGCGACCTATTTCTTGTTCATCTTTGAATGTAGAATTGTTGATTGTCTGCCTTTGTAACCATGACCATCTTACCTCAATTAAGTTGAGTTCTGGAGATCTTACAGGCAGAAAAACTAATTTTATTCTAGGACAACATTTGGATATTTCTTCCTTTGCCATCTTTGATTTATGCACTGATAGATTATCAAGTACAACAAAGATATTTTGAATATCTTTGTCATCATACCTTCTATCTACTCTTTTTAGAAAATCGATAAACTGTTTCCCTGTTTTCTTTTTATAGCATTGTACATGCATCTTATCATTTGTGTGGTCATACGCTCCAAATACATTTAGTAGCCCGTTT
>JBDUES010000108.1:0-3568 GCA_040297625.1 Candidatus Nitrosocosmicus sp.
TAGTTATTCCGACAGTATGATGTGTTTAATCAGTATACCTCCTTTTGATTATTTGAAACAGGTGCAGCAGAAAAAACTAGGAAATATCCTCTTGTTTACAGACAGAGCATTATCACATCGCTCAAAGAAGGTGTATGAATATCTTGAAGAGAACAAGGATTATTTAAGGATAATCTACCTTCCAAAAGGTTCACTAGAATTTAATGCTGTAGAAGAATGTTGGAGACATGGAAAGTATATGATCTATTAATATCAAAATACTATCCCAGATTTGTTGTCCTGAATTCATTAATTTCTTATTATTATAGGACAAGGCGCTTTAACCTCGATACAGTAAAGTATCTGTTGACGGAAGTAAAGTAGCGGACTTATGTTAGTTAGTATAGATGGTGTTTTAGTCATACAAAGGGATGGATATTTGGATATAATCATACTTGATATCCAGAGATGGTTCCATAATTCATTGAACCTTATCTTTCTATAAAATACTTTTTCAGGGTTGTATTTTTGTATCTTATCCCTTATTAGAGTATGGCTTCTTTTAGCAAATCTGAATATTGCTTTGAATGTACTCCTTAATGAGAGACCAATAAGATAATAAAGTTTTTTTAAAAATATATTAATTATGCTCTAAAATATCATTTCCAATGTGAAAATTATTTTATACCTTGATAAATAATGATTTTTATTATTAGCGAAACAAATTAACGTATAGTTCAAATAACAATAATATATCAAAAATTATAAAATTATTGGAATCCTACAATGGGTGAAAAAGTGTTAAAGATGAAAGTTTTATCGAATAAAAATACAAGATTTCTGATAATTCGTTATCTATGATAATTGATAAATAATGAGGCCCCTCATCCTCTTTTACCATAATCCCACGTTGAGTAGTAATTTGGAGTGATCTCCAATATGGCTGAATCTCCTTTTTTCATATAACCTAATAATGATTTAGCCATAGGATGTTCCAAGTCTCCAAGATACTTGACCATTATTTTTTCCGATATAGGTACATTAAAATCAATATCTTCATGTATTGTTACTTCACCTTTTCCCCTTACACCTTTGTATGGTGGATTTGGTTCATCAATACAAAAATATGCAGTTTTATTTTTTCTAATATTGGATATCTTTTTAGAATTTTTGGATGTTTCAACGTATAATTTATTGCTTAAATTATCAAAGTAATACCATATGGGATGAATATTTGGCTCTTGTTTATCATCTACTGTTCCTAAATGGATATTTAGTTTACTATTTACCAAGAAATCTTTTATTTCTTGTTCAGTTAGTGGTAAACCAAAACCAGGGCTTGCATTAAGAATTCTCATATTTATATTAATTTATGGTAATGTTTGTTTTTTAGTCTTTCGTACCGTTAATTTATTTATTTATACTTTAATTACATGTAAAGAAAAAACTCAATACCTTAACAATTCTATAAATACAATGATAGTGTTTTAGTGTAAAGTATGTGTGGTTGTTTTCATCCATTTATCTTTAAGATTTATAATATAGATAAACTATCGCTATAATCAACTTTGTTTATTAAACAACCATCACTTGTTTACAAATACACCTAACCCATATGTTACATAACTGTTAACCCATTTTCCATAATTGAAAGAAAGTGTACTTTGGAAGTATTTTTCTATGAGAATAATCTTATAACAAAAATCAGGTCTTTTATTGTTGTGTTTATAATTAAATTTCACTTTATTTTCTTTTCTCAATTATTAAATTATTATTTTATTCAATTTATAGACCATGATAATTGAAATATCTTAGTATTAAATCAAGGTGGATGTGGGTTATTTTATTTAATGAACTTGAGAAATATCAAACGATCAAATATTTCAAACATTTGTCTTTTTTCTGTTGTCCAATATTTTATATTTATAGGCTTCAAATCAACTTTATAGTAATGTTGAACTCATACACATTTCATTTGACTTTCATTATAGCGTCTACCGATTTCTTTATCTTTTATTATTTCTCCTCGACGACCAGGGGTTTTCATCATTTGCTGCCTAACTCTCTTACTTTCATCTTCTAGTTCATTATATCCTTGATATTAATCAGATATTCTCTGTTTCTTACTCTTTAATTCCTGAGAATACCTTTCACGGAATGATTTTTCTTTTTCTTCATTTGATTCACCAAAAATAGATATTTTATTATATGTTTCTTTAACTATAGGATCAATAATGGAAGGATCAAAAGCCATTACTTTGGGTTTAAAATGTTTTTCAACTGTCATATTTATATATACACATCGTTTCTATTAAGCATACTAGATTACTTATCGTTAATATGAAGATTTAATCGCTTAAATGCAAGAATATTTAATCGATTCCGACTATAGAAGCATTAAACAATCATATCAATATAACTTGAAGAATTAAATATGTTCATTGATCTATTTATTTACTATTTCTATTAATCAGATATTTCTCTTCTTAAATATCATTTAAATAAATACATGCTTGTTGTAATGAACAGTAGGTTGCAATAACTGAAAATTAAAAATCGTCCTTTGTCAATCCTGCTTAATGTAGTATCGGTTGAAGTGTAGATTCTTTGATTGGAATGTGACCTGGATCTATACTGTCTAACATAAATTCGTGAAGTCATTCTATTAGATCCATCTCTTAATGAGATTGTATGTATAGCATAAGGTAAATACCCGTGCTATTGTGCTCACATATTGATAGATTTTGTAGAAATGCTTTGACATCTTACAAACTTGACTTACTGGTTAATATGAACAGTATGAAATTATGTTAGTTAGTATATTACTACTTTATCTGATTCCCTATTTATAAGAGAAATATGACTTCCTTTTTGTCTTACGATTTCAAAACCATATTACTCTGTAAGGATTCTAATTAGAGTATTCCATGATTTGTTTCTTGAACTATTGTTATAGTTTAATTTCTAATTCTTCAACAAATGTATCTTTTTCTAAATCTTTTATCGCTCCCATACCATCATTCTTGTTCTTCTTCTGGCTTTTGTTTTAAAATAGGGAACTTGGTCATCTTTATAATTCTTGCATATAACAAATTAAATCTTTTTCAATACCTTCTAAAAGAACAAAATAAATAGAAATGGGCACGTGTGTTATTTGAGCACAATTAATTTATAATTTAAGTATTAGTAAATTCGGTCAATCTAACTCTACCGAGAGATTTTTGGATAAGATCTAAATTTGGAAAAAGAAATTGTTAACAATTAAAAAAATAATTTTAGATATTAAATTATAACAATAAAAGTTGAAATGCAAAGTTAGCATTAGCATAATTTGTTAAAGCTTTCATAATTTAAAATTGTTATAAAACTGAACCATATTAAATAATGAATTAAAAAATTGCAGTATAAAAAAGAATAAGTGAATAAGTTATATCAATATTATTGTAATTACATTAAGATCCAATCCCAAAATTCGATGGAAATATAGCTAATTGCAAACCTTGATGAAATTGTGCCATACTGCAGCAACCGTCATAAGATTAAGAACAATCATACTATCACAAAGATTCCTGATACATTATGGAATGTG
>JBDUES010000109.1:0-2788 GCA_040297625.1 Candidatus Nitrosocosmicus sp.
TTATTTTGGTGTGATACCGGTAAATGATCTGAAAAGCATGGTTTTGTGGACAACCTGTCATAGGAACGCAAAAAGAAATAATGGTCTATTTATTAGATACAAATCGTCATAAATCTGTTTATTCTAAATATGCAAGAGATCTATACTGCCTAACATAAATTCATACAATTGTAAAATTATTTTACTCTCAATACATTTAGCTTAGTTACTCATTTCTATACCTCATTGCCTACTATCGTTGCGGACGATGTTTCTCTTGAACAGTTGAACGATGCATATAAAAAAGAAACAGATGCTGACATAAAAGAAAGAATTCTACTTGTTAGGCGTGTTAGGTTTGATAGTCAGGAAGCATCCAAAGTAGCAGAAAGAGAATTACACAGATCCAGATGGTGGGCCTACAAGTGGCTCGATAGATTCGATAAACGGGGTTTAGAAGGATTAAAAGACCAATCAAGGAGCGGTAGGCCTCCACTAATCCCAGAAAAAAAGATGCTAAAGATAAGACAGGAGATAACTGAAAACCCATCTGGATGGCAGGCCAAACAAATAATGGATATCATTTATAAAAAAACAGGCGTAAAGTATCATGAAGTACATATCTACAGGCTGCTTCACAAATGGGGCTTCTCATCAAAGGTTCCACAGAAGAGATTTGTAAATTCAGATTCAAAGGAGGAGAAAGAGTCCTTCAAAAAGGGGCACAGGAGATACTCTCGCAAATCCCAGAAGGATTCACAATAGCAGTACAGGATGAATCCATATTTGTACATGATGTACTCATCAGAAGAAAATTATGGCTTCCAAAAGGGATCAGGCCGGTAGTTACGGTTACAGGCTCACATCAGAGGACATGTGTATTTGGTACACTTACGATAGAAGGAAAACAGCTTTTTAGGCAGTACGATATGTTTAACCAGGACACTTTCCTAGACTATTTGAAACAAGTAAAGAAAAGACTGGGAAAGGTTGTTATGTTTACAGATAGGGCACGTCAGCATCAATCAAATAAGGTAAAGGAATATCTGAAAGATAATAAAGATTCTTTAAGGATAGTTTACTTACCAAAAGGTTCACCTGAATTTAATGCCGTTGAAGAATGTTGGAGACAGGGTAAGTACAATCTATTAGTATCAAAGTATTATCCTAAATTTACTGATTTAAAATCATCAATTGCTAGATATTATAGGACAAGACGCTTCAACCTAGATATCGTAAAGTATCTGTTGAGGGAATCGAATTAGCGTATTTATGTTAGGCAGTATAGTAACAATAACATAGGAAATGAGATCACATTTAACATGTTTTATCTTGTCCACCAAGTAAATATCTGTAAATAGTGGAAAATTAACGACCAAAATTAGTTTTCACTTTATTTAGTCCTTTATTTTTCTTTAGAAAAGTAATTGTTTTGCGCTATGCTATTTCACAACCATTGCTGTAAAGTATCTTCGTATTGTTAATTAAGACTTATGGGTTTTTCCCATATTGTTTGTATATATTGTTATATTGATTATCTTTTCACTTGCGGGTAACGCAAAAGTAAACTCTATTGAGTTGACTATTACAGAATTATCCAATTGTATAAGATAATATGCGATTTGGGTGCAATATGGAAATAAGTATTAAAATAGAATTAATATATTATCATGTATGGTAAAAGTAAGAATAGTGCTTTCATTACTAGAAGGCCTAGTGATATCAAATTTCTCACTACATTCTTTAAATAGTCCATATAATACACAATTTGGAAAGAAAGATTTTTTGATACTAGTTGGCAAAATAAAAAGGAAAAAAGTGATTAGAAATTGAAACTCAGGCTCATTGCCATAATAACGCTAATTACGGCAGTCACATTGACTATTAGTTTTATAACATATTTTACTTACCCGTCTCTTGTCAAGGCATATATTAAATCAGATGGGACAAGTACTCAAAAGTTTATACCAATTTCGGGATCTATAGATGAAAAGAAGGTAATAGACATTAAATCTCAATTTAAAATGGCACCTGAATTTGAGAAAACAGGAGGCAGTATAAATATCAACAATAATAAAAGCCAGCCGCTAACAATGGCGGGTTTAAAAGGAAAAGTTGTACTTGTCAATTTTTGGACTTATAGTTGTATTAATGTTTTAAGAACTCTTCCACATCTTATAGACTGGAATAATAAATATGCAGATAAAGGATTGGTAATAGTTGGTATTCATACACCAGAATTTAATTTTGAAAAAAATGTCGATAATGTGAAGACTGCAGTACAAAGATACGGTATAAAGTATCCGGTTCTTCAAGATAATGATCATAAAACTTGGAATGCATATGGCAACAGCTATTGGCCAAGAATGTATCTTGTCGATGATCACGGATTTATAAGATATGACAAGATTGGTGAGGGAGACTACAATCAAACAGAAAAGGTAATTCAATCACTCTTATCTGAAAGAAATACCAATAAAGGGATAAAGAATGTTGATTTGAATACAACTTCGTCTTCATATGATAATAAAACCCAAGTCAATTCTGAAAATAACATTAGCCGTTTTCTTGGACAATCGATAGACTTTTCAAAAATTAAAACACATGAGTTGTATTTTGAAAATCAATCGTCAAGTTCATCATTAGGAAATCCTGAAGGTATTCATCCAGGTCAAATTGTAACATATACCATTCCATTATCCAATTCAAGTATCAAACCCAATACAATATACTTGGAAGGACAATGGAAAAACAACCATGATAATATGGAATTACAAAGTGATACTGGTCGAATTTTATTAAACTATTC
>JBDUES010000110.1:0-11894 GCA_040297625.1 Candidatus Nitrosocosmicus sp.
AATCCTTTCTTTTACATCAGCATCATGTTCGTCCTTGTATGCCTTGTCTAGTGCTGTGGGTTTCAAATAGTACTGAATTATAGGGATAAGGTTAGCTAAAAATCTATCTATGAATTTATGTAAGTCAATATAGTTAGCATAACACTAACATGACATAATCAAATTTATACATCTATTATAATCCATTTATCCATCAACAAAATATCTTTTGAAAAGATCTATAGGAATGAACACAATGCAAAAACAAAGGAAAGAAGGCTTACTTGTTTTAATTGTTGTTTATCAGGATATGATTGCAGCACAGGTATCTAGAATCATTTATAGAAGTAGAGCATGAACATCAAACATACTGATTAAAAAGATATGATAAGAAGGTTTAGGGACTAAAAAATAGGTCAAAAAGTGGCCGACCCATAGAAATGTCAGAAGAGATATAATATATCAGATAAAAAAAAGACCTATCTAGTTCTAACATGGATATTTGACTACAAAACAGGCAGAAGATCTAATTATAAAAAAAGGGGAATAAAATACCATATACTAACATTATAGCGTCTTCTTTGTAAATTGGGTTTCAAACAGAGGGTACCACGAAAAGTACATGTAAATACTGCTCCAATAAGGAAAAGAACGATTTAAAAAAAAGGTTTACAGATTTTAAAAACAAGATATCCATCTATTTCAGGACAAAAAGATTCAATCTGGATATGAGAAACTATTTGTTAAGAGAGACGTTCGATAACATATGCTAGTTGGTATATACCTATTCAATAAACAAAAAAATATATTTTTAAATTTGCATGCGTCGATATTAAGTATCAAAATAAATATCTTGGATAATATATAAGATTTAAAAAATCCTTTTTTAACTTGCATGTTGCAACATTTTCATTTCGTTATCATTAATTGTATTAAATGTAAATTTAGTTATTAATTTATAAACTAATTAAAATCAAAGCATTCATAAGTTTGATTCGAATGTAAATGTAGAGCATACACTAGATTGTAAGAACTTTTCAGGCATTTCCTGGATTATTTTGTTTGTAGCTTTCCAACCAGTACAATGGCATGGAACAATATATTGTGGATTAGCATTTTTTAGTTCTCTTATTGTAGGCTCTATAGCCTCATAATATATCTCTCCACCGGTTAAATGGAAGCCGCCTAGAACTGCAAATATTTTATCTATCCCTGTAAGTAATTTGGCATAGTTAATTGTATTAATAATGCCAGCATGTGCACATGCACTAATAATTACTAATCCTTTTCCTTTGATATTTACGACAATAGCTTGATCATCATTTACTAGTGGATCAGGGGTAAGGTTATTGTCATCAGGATCTTCTTTATATTGTAGTGGAAATCCTTTTTCAAAAAAAGTATTTCGGGGTATTTGACCCGTGATTAATAATTTTGGTAAAGAAGAAGATGTTGATGATGAATACAGGCGTGGTAAGGAAGGTAGATCTTCAAGATTGTTCTCAGAGACCATACTTGGCCCTTGTTTAGTTATCACATTGACTCCTTTTCTTTGTAACGCCTCTTTATCTAAGAATGGCATTTTTGCTCTATCTTTGCCATTAGGAAACACAATCCATCTTTTTAAGAATGCGTCTGGATGACAAATTAATCTTGTAGGTGTACCTATTTTTTCAAGTACATTTGGAAGAGCAGTGAAATGATCAAGATGTCCATGACTAAGTATTATTGCCTTTATGGATTTGAAGTTTATTCCTAATATATCTGCATTATAAATAACACCATTGTCACTTACCCCACAATCAAAAAGAAATGTATTCTCTTTGGTTGACTTGTTCGTATTTTTATTGTCATTCTCATTATTACAACTAACCTTAATTAACGCAGAAAAGCCATGCTCTGCGATAGGAGGAGGAAGAAATCGTTCATTCTTTATCATTGATGGACGAATGGCTGGAAACGATAAAGGTAGTAATCTATCCGTATAATTATCCATCAATAATATTATTGATAAACGATCTACTTCAGGTAATATCAAATACTTTTATGAAAGAACATAATGAACAAATATTTTTCTATTTATATGGGTCAAAAATTAATATTTTGTAAATAGATTTATTAATTTCTGAATACGGTTGCATTTAAACAGAAGAAAAATAAGTATTCATTTACTATCCTTAATTTTATTAACAATTACTTTTTCCATTTTTTAGACCTTTATAATACATTATAGAATTTATCTATGTATGTAGTTTGACTATCAAATATATCTCATAATGATGGTTTTGAATTAACCTTTATAATTTACAATTCAAGTATTTGGCCGAATATGCGACATATTTGAATTAATTCTTCAAAAGAAAACATGGCGATGGTGCTTGGAATTTATTCGTCATTGTTACTTTAAAACCAGAATTACATTCTGCAAAGTAAATCATTATTTTTAAATAAACAAAACTAAAGCATTTATTAATATTACAATTAAAATATCATAACATCTATTTTAACGCTTTAGAGAATATATTATACATTATAAATTACTGTAAAAAGTAACTTTCAGATTATAATAAAGTTATGTTAGAATTTGGACGTCCTTTTTTTTCTGATTACCTTCTCATTTTTGATCGATATTCATCAAATGAGATGATTGGTTAAAGAAGAAGGCAGAAAACAAATTATATGATTAAATAAAATTATTATATTTAAGTCACTATTTTATATATTTATCATGTATTTACTTTATATTTTATAATAATTACATATTTAATACTTATATATTATTATATCTATAAATAAATAGATTCATTGAGTGGACCACTGTCATCATTTGTTAGTAAACTTGGAAATAGATTGAATAATGGTAATTATAGTGGGCATTATACAGACATAATAGAAAACCCTCTTGCTCGCCCTTCCCCTTGGCGGCTTGAATTGTATCGTCGATTTAAATTGTTTCCTTGGTGGATCAAATATAACGTAGGATTTACTAAAGAATCAGAACTCAAGGATAAGATAATCCTCCTTGCCACAGAAATGAATTTAGAAAAAAGGTGGACAAAAAAGATAGTTAGACATGCGGTCTCGGAATTCTCAAAGAAGGGGCTTGGACTAGATTATTATGGGTATCATAACATAGATCATGAACTTGAGGCAACATATTTTGCATTACTTTCAGCTAATGGCCACATCAAACTAAGTAACAAAGATGATAGCATTTTTTCTAATGAAGATATAAAATATCTTTTTGTTGCGGCCCTTTTTCATGATTACGATCCTGCAAAACAGTTTGATAAGCCAAATGAGGAATCTATAGAATGGTTTTTAAGAAATGACCCAGAAATAAGGAAATTTATTGATATTATAGGAATTGATATAAATGTGGTAATTGCTATTATATATAGAACTGCATATCCTTTCAATGGCAAAATAGCTGAATTTGCTACAAAACGAATTCACGAGTTACTTTCAATCAATGGTCTTTCGAAGGATAATAATGATTCAAAGAGAATAGAACATTATCAGCGACTAGGGTGGTTTTTATCTGTATGTGAACGTATGGCGGGGTATGCACTGGACGACTTTGAACATGCAAACAAACTTGCTAGAAGTAATGCACATTCATTAGGATGGCATCCTTCTGTAATAAATGAAGAGTCCGTAAAATATTTTGATGCTATAAAACAGGAAAATGAGATGTTGCAATTTGTTTTAAAAGGAATACCGGACAACTTGAGAAAGAATTTCTTTAATAATATAGAATCTTTTCAAAATCTCAATGAGGAAGAAAAGAAAATAAGGAATTTGACAAGAATGAAAGAAATTAGCTTTGTATATAAAATAGAAAGAATTGGAGAGGGTCGTAATAATGATAGAATGTCTAATTTTGACATTGACGTAAGAAATTGTGTTCTTAATATTTATAATAATCTACCAATTCCACTAAAACTAGGAGAACAGTATTTTATATCTTCCCTTTCCAATCCGGATACAATTCTGATTACCCTCAGAATAAAAAAAGAGCACAGCAGGTCATATCAGGACAATAATCAAGATAATAAAGAGAAGGAAACAAAAAGCGCTTTGGATATATCAGAAGAAAATAACACTTATGAAAATGAGACCATTGTGGGTTATGTAAAGGGAGGACCCATAGAAGCATATAATCTTAGACGGGGAACATTTGATGAAAACTATGGTAAAAAAAATACTGTATATATGGAATGGATTTGTATAAAGCCAGGTTATTGGGGATCTTCTGGCGGTCACATTCTTAGAATGAATTTTCTTCTGGAAGCAAAGAAGAGAGGCTACAAGTTCATAACGGGATATGTACATCGTAATGTAATAATTAAAAGAATAAGCAAAGGCGAAATCATACAAATAGTACAGAAATACGACCCAGATAAATTAGATTATTATAGAATCGATTTAAATAGAATATCAATTACTGCTATAACTGAAGAAGATTCCGATGAGTTTGCAACTGTCGCGTATCCTTAAATTTAATTTTTATCCGCAATCACGAAATACACATACTTCCAAAAGTGATAATTATTGATGCTATTAATTATAATTGTAATGTATAATAAAAAACAGTAATTATAACCTTCTTGAAACTATACATATTAACAATTGATATAGATTCCTTTTCTATTAAATAGATAGAATGTTGCTTTTTATCTCTAACTATAATATATATAATAGAAATATTTGTTAATCGAGTAATAGTCAATCAAATATGGTTTTTAATTGTCCATAGTTGTTGTAACTTATCAAGTAATTTTTCTACTATATCCAAGAAATTAATAATTAAGCATTAATAATTTAAATTCTTTAAACAGGATATAGTAGGTAGAAACCGTCATAAAAGACAAAAAATACAAGTAGAGCAATGAATATTACGCAAGAAAAAGTTATCCAGATATTTTCTTTTAATAAAGAAATAGAAGAAAATACAAAGAAAAAAATTTATTTAATTTGTAGAATATGTACTAGCGGAACCACTCAAATGGCCTAATCAATTAGAAACAATTGTAATTAGCATCAAAAAATTAAAAAGTTGATGATATGCAAATATAAAGTCTACACAACAACAAAAACAGAAACTAATAGTAGTGGAATAATATTTTTCTTCTCTCAGGTCAATAATCTTATAACACCATAAAAAAATAAAATTGCTTGTTCAAATCTAAAACTAAATAAATTATCAATTACATATTTTTACTATAGGTCCGTTTATGGAAGAAAATGATGAAAAGATTGATCTCAATAGTGAAAGTGACAAAGTAAAAGAAGAAAGTCAGCATCAGGCAAATAAAGAAAATATTCAGAAAAATGGTATTGAGGAGGAAACAACAATAGAAAGAATGATGGATAGAGATGGCAATATACATAACCATAATGAGAGTAGTAGCAGTGGTAATAGCAGTTCGTCTACTCGAAATATGGAAATTTTTGACTTACAAACACTACTTACACAAAGACAAGATAGGCTTTGGAGTGTTTTACATGAGCGTTATAAATATAATACATCAATAAAAAGAGGACAAAAATTTCTGCTTGATCATGTTGATTCTAAACTTTCCCTTATTGTAATGTATACAGATTTAGTTGGCTCTACAAAGATGAGTATGTATTTACCAGTAGAAAAGATGGCTAAAATAATAAAAGTATTTTCACATGAAATATCTTCAGTTGTTGAAAGCTATAATGGATTTGTTTTAAAATATGTTGGTGATGCAGTTATTGCATTTTTTCCCATTGGTTTTAATAAATATCTTGTATGCGATAGATCTTTTCAATGTGCAAAATCAATGATTAATGTAATAGAACATGGTATAAATCCAATTTTTGAAAAAGATGATTATCCAAGATTAGCTATTAAAATAGGCATAGACGAAGGAGAAAATGTTGCCATTCAATATGGATTTGACAAAAGCGCACCTATAGATTTGATTGGATATCCTATGAATGTAGCAGCAAAAATAACTTCTTTAACAGGACCCAATAAAACATCAGTTGGAAATAACGTGTTCAAACTCCTTCACCCGTCTATTCAAACAGAATTACATAGAATACATCTAGAAGAGAATCAATGGAGATATATCGATCATGAAGACAATTCGCTTTACAAAGTCTATACAACATAATTTATTAAGGAAAATAATATTGATCATAAGTTATCTATTTAGTTTAAATCCAGAATTTTGATATACCATAGTGCTATATCAGAATGACTTTCGGCTTCTTGGAAGTTACCTAATTTTATATACTCTTCAATTTTATCAAGTTCATTTTTTAGTTTTGGCATAGTTTCCATTTTTTGTGTTTCAAAAAATATTGATTTTTCATTTATTTTTCTATTTATTTTTTTATTTAATTTTGTCATAAGGTATTCATATCTTGATTTTAAATCATCAATGTTTTTGATAATGGACATTCATTAATTTTATTAAAAGTTTTATTTAATACTTATTTAAAATAAATTTTAGAATGTATTTTTAAATTATTATTCTTATATGATTAGGAAATATCTTGAATAACCCAGATAATGTCCCATCTGCCACCTGGGTCACCATCTAAAGAGACAATAATATTTTTTTCTTCATTTGAAATCATTGAAACATTCTTTGATTGAGCATAATAGATGTTATCGTCCCTTTCTAATTTTGATTGATCTCCATTTTTCAAAATGATAATTTAGTTTAAAAATGCAAGATTATCTGTATTTTTTATTACAACTATATCAAGTAAACTGTTTATTTGATTATCGGTTAAATCAAAATAATGAGATTTGATTTCCAAAGATCACAGATTGGGGCATTAATTTTTTATATGTATCATATTAAAGATTTAAGTTTTTTTTTATAACTCAATCTGTTAGATTATAGTTAAGACCCAATATTCTGATCAATTAGATTTCATAGAAAAAGACTATCAGCATATATTATGACATTGTATATGGGTCATGAACGATTTTGAAAATATGCGCACAGCTGATATTGTTGCTGATTCCAGGCTTGATTGGAAAGTAGCGGCCATTTCGGATTACCGGGGGAATGGTATAAAGGGATTTATCAAGTATTAAGATGGAGATAAAATAATAAATCTTGTACTTGTTAGATATGACGAATCTGCAGGCATAATGACGTGTGCTTATTCAAAGTACTCAGGAAAGATTGGTACGTAGGTAGCAGTTTCGAAGCCTGGCGCTATACATCTTTTAAAAGAGGGTATATAATTCGAAAGCAGATAATACTCCAGTTATTGCTATTACTGGAACCACGTATTCATGTTTTATGAATTCGAGCTATCAATAGGATATTAATTTGCTACAGTTGTATTCAGATGTTCTTGTTTATAATGATATGATCATTGTTTCAGAGCAAGTTGAAATGGCAATCTATATTGCCTTTAGAACTGCATTAGCCATTAGCAGAGAAAGGAGGTGTAAGTCACATAACAATTCCTTAGACGTTCATGAAAAGAAATTGAATGGTAAATATTCTAGACATAATGTTGCATATCATATACCCCTGATGTTTATTTTGCCGAAACAATTCCAAATCATTTCTAAATAGAAAAGGCAAATAAAATACATGATGAAGATAATAAGGTTGTTATACCTGTATGACAAGAAGCGCTAGGAGATGAAGAGGAAGTAATTTCAATAGCTGAAAAGTTAGGGGTCTCTATTTTCAAAGCATTGTTGGATAAGACAATTATTCCTAATAACAATACAAATACTATCATAGGTATCGTTTTAATTGAAATGACACCTTTTAGTAACGCTATGATTAAAGCAAATATCCTGCTTATGGTTGGAGCATATTTTCGTATGTGGAGTATATCTCCCAAAGTCAGGTCAAGCCAAAGGAATTTAGCGATATAAACCTGATAATATTGGTCTTGGATATCCGGTTGAAATCGGTTTAGTAGGTAATTTAAAGATTGTATTGTCCGCATTGTACCATTACTAAATCAAAAAACACAACATAGAATTTCTAAAATCATGAAGTATGCAACTATTGGGAAGAACCGAGTAGTGACATTAATCCACAGGTCCACTAATGGTTAGTGTTTTTTTATATGGATACTATGAAAATAAGATGTATATTAAAAATGGTAGAAGAAAATAATATGGAATGATTTTATTTATGCTCTTGTTAAATCTCCAGCAGTATCATGATAAAAGCATTTGGCAAAAAAGATATTTATTAAAATAACAATACAAAAAGAAAATCTTTTTTTGAATTATTTATTTAGTTTCATCAAATATGTCAATTTTCTATGACGATTTTATGAAAAAATAAAAAATAAAAAATAAAAAAATTGAGTATGGTATATCTACACAGTCTTTATTAAATTTCGGAAATGGTCAATATTATTTGCAATTTCTGTATTAAATGTCTCTTCTGTATATCCATGAACTTCTATTCCATGTTTCTTTGCGTTTTCTAAAAGTTCTTCTTCTGTTTTACCGTACATTGTATGAGTACAAACCTGGTCACCTGCATCTTTACAATTTAAACTTAGAGTCATATTATATTTAATATGATGGAAATAAATAAGCATATTTATTCATTAATTGATAAAATAATTAATTTTTTATAATGTAATTGAATATTTATTAAAAAATTTATAATTAATTATATAAATGTAAAATACTTTTTTCTACAATATCAGGTTGTAAACTAGAGTTTTACTTATTACTGGAAAGTTAGTTGTTACTAAAAAAGTTTTAGTTTAGGTATAATTTGTTAATGATATTTGCATCTGTAGATCGAGCTTATCATTACATGGTTTTATTGCATTAAATGTCACATGTATGAATTGATCTCCAAAGTGATTATTGGTAACGCGTATCATCTAATGAAAGGGTCATGATTTTTCCTTTTTCAATATTTATTTATGAGGGAACACTAAACAAAGAAATAACCCCATTTGTCCCAATATTCATTTTCCCACTAAATGATACACTTTGATTAGGATAATACGATATTATTATTTTTTCATATAAAATTTGAAATTCATGAGTGACCTACAGTACCATTATTAAAATTCATAAGATCTCCTGCAAAATTAGTATAAACAACTTTATTACAGTATTTCTTCCTTAATCTGCGCTTTCATTGCTTTCCTATAACGTGTTATCCAAAAAACCAATACTCTTCTAGTAATTCTCGAGTATTGCAGTGAAAGAATATGAGAATATGCAAAAAAAATAGAAAAAAGATATATCAAACTCGAGATGCTACGATTATCCAAAAGAAAGAATGGAAAACGGTCCATTGATGCTTCTGCTGGAAGATACTGTAAGTAGATGTTAAGAACAGGTTTCTCATGATTTTAGTATACTATACCATTTAGTAAAAGTACACAAACCATGAATTTTTAAAATATAGGGAAAAAATTTTCAATAAAGTTTGAACACATAAGCTAAATGGTATATCGTCTTTACCTAACCTATATGTTATCAGGATTTCCCTTTGATTTGGATCAGAGCAACGTCTGTTGCAGAGACATTCAAAAGATCGAATATTTGATAAGGCAATGCTTACCAATTCCACAAAAAATATACCCGATACAAAAAGGTTGAGAACCATTCAAGAAATTGAAAAACATTTTCCCGGTCTTATAGCCTTTATAGATCGTACATAGAACAATAGTAGATACAATCAAGACTTAAGAACAATTCTAGAAGAAAGATATACTTTTCTTCTGGAAATAGAAATAGAATACAGCTAAAAGCAACTTATGGGTAACAATCATGGTATAATTCTCCATAAATATGATATAAAAGAGGAAAAAGATATTATACGATTATATAACATTTATAAAAAATAATTCCCCTGTCACTTCCAATCAAGTTGTAATGTATTTGACCTTGTATATTAGGTGTAGAAAAAGCCTTTCCAGAGCAAATATCATCTTTGCCATATAAAAAGAAAAGGAATCAAGAAGTATTTACAATAGAAGAAAAAGAGTATAACAAAAGCCATTCTAAAAAAAAGAGGATAGTTATAGAGCATACCATTTATGGGATAGAAAATACAGGATAATGAATGATATATATAAAAACAAATCGAGAAAGTACAACGGGATATTAGCATGGTATCGGGTCTGATAGACTATAGAACAATGAACCGTTATTACCAGTAAACGATACGAAAACCATATGGAATAGTATAGATTGTTTCTAATATGCAATAGATCTTATCTTTACTTTATTATTTGAAATTTCATGTGATAAAATATTCTTTGTTTTATGGATTCTTAGTTTGAGAATCATCCACTATCTCTTTAACTCTACCTATTATCCCATTTTCTAATTGAACTTTAATTCCATGGGGATGAGATTTAGAGTTGGTTAGTATCGCCTTTACTATACCTTCACTTACTTTACCGGTTTTTTGATCACCTTTTTGTACGACTTTTACCCAAGAACCAATTTTTATATTGTCTCGGAATGTTCTCTCCATTCTCTAATATTTTTTGAGAAGCAAGATAATAAATGTAGTTTCATGCTATTTCCAACAACATATAAATATAAAGTTATCATATAACTTTGTTAATTACTTGTAAATCGAGTAGTTTTAAATTTAAAAATATCCTCGAATTTGTGCAGATATTTATATTATAACCTCAACAACAAACTAAATTTTTGCTTGCCTAGACGTCCTACTATAAATTAACCAAGTATTATTTTTATAAAAAAATAATTTATTGAATATTAATAATGGATTACTACGACAAACATACATTTCTTATGCTTTGAGTCTGATCAATTATTTCAAAATTACTCATTTCTTCTTTAACTTTTACTACATCATTCAAATCATTACAAAATCCAAAGTGGATTTGTAAATGAGCATAGCAATAAAGATTAAAGCACTTGGAACATTGACAACTTGATCCATTTTTACAGTCTGGAAATGTACATGACGAACTATCTACTTTTCGATTAATCAATCGTTATTTGCAATTTCCATTTCAATACACATTATAACTAACATAAAGTAATATAAAAAAAGATTGAATTACATTAATTTAAATTATCTAAATGATGAAATTTATTAATTTTTTATAAAAAGAGATTAATAATAATGAAAAAATTATATCGGCTTTTAATTGCTTGAATAATTTCAATAATCGCCTCATTTAATATATACTCTAATTGGTCAGCATTGTTATATATTCCAAAACGTTACTATTTTTTTATATATAAATTAAATTATACATAGATTTAATTTTCATTTTATATTATTAAAGTGATTAAATAAAAATTTTAATGATATATGTTACACCCTAAAGATATATTTCATTTGTTATTGAAGATGGTGATTCCTTGTTCCCTAGATACTATGCCGGTGCATTTTGATTCTTATTTATGAAATATTTAGATCTCTTGCATAATTGCTTGCAAACAGCTTTATGATCATTCTATCTTCATCAACCTGTTCTTTAGTTGCTTTCCTATGATAGGTTATCCAAAAAACCATTGCTTTTTAAATCATTTACCGGCCTTAAAATAAAAGAATTTGACAATATTTACGATAAAGAAATAACAAAAAGATATGAAGAGTATGAGATTAAACGGTTATCGACAAAAAGCAAAGATAGAGAAAGAGAAATAGGTGCTGGAAGACATTTCAAACTAGATATAAACGACAGATTTCTAATGCCACTTGTTTACTATCGTTTTTACATAACATATACCCTGGCTGGTTTTCTCTTTGATTTAGATCAGAGCAACATTTGCAGAGATATTCAAAAGATAGAGCCACTAATTAGAAAGTGTGTACCAATTCCTCAGAAGTTATACAACATTACAAAAAGGTTGAAAACCCCAGAAGAGGAAGTAGAGAAATACTTTCCGGGCTTTCTGTCTTTCACAGATTCCACAGAACAGTAGC
>JBDUES010000111.1:0-11123 GCA_040297625.1 Candidatus Nitrosocosmicus sp.
GATAATGTTCATGAAAGTCAAAAAAGTTAATCCAATATAACAAGGATTGAAACGAATATATACATCTTTTTATAGTGAGAAATGTTTAGTCAAAAAAGTTAATCCAATATAACAAGGATTGAAACTAGTTTCCTTACTACCTGTAGCGTTTTCTAAATAGTCAAAAAAGTTAATCCAATATAACAAGGATTGAACCAGGAGACCTGAGGTTGTTCATCATATAGACGAAGAGTCAAAAAAGTTAATCCAATATAACAAGGATTGAAACTATAGAAGTATTCTTTAATTAATAAAAAGTAAATATGTCAAAAAAGTTAATCCAATATAACAAGGATTGAAACACCATATTGTCAAGCCATGTCTGGTCTACACCTAGTCAAAAAAGTTAATCCAATATAACAAGGATTGAAACTTGAACGGGAATAACGAGATAATAATGCACCTCTGGTCAAAAAAGTTAATCCAATATAACAAGGATTGAAACATACCATCAAATCCATATCTATATCCATCTTGGTAGTCAAAAAAGTTAATCCAATATAACAAGGATTGAAACTTATATCTAGTATTTCTGTTAATGTGAATGATCTAGTCAAAAAAGTTAATCCAATATAACAAGGATTGAAACTTACATGTAATACAAAATACTTTTTCAGATATGAGTCAAAAAAGTTAATCCAATATAACAAGGATTGAAACCAAAAATTTTATCATATATAAAAAATTATGATTTCATAATCGTGTATCTAAATTATTTTCTTGTACAAATTCATCAGAAGAATTAAAAGCATTGAAAAATAGTGGTGCTCCTGAAAAGGATAGTGGCGAAACCGGACCTCTACTCATAAAAGAATATTTTCTTGATATAGTATTAAAGGAGCTTGCCGGGTCTGTAAATGATTGATATAATTGAATCGATTTCGGATCTGATACCATTTCCTTTAGGGTATTTAGATCACTTCCTAATGAAAGACCAAATCCATAGAAAACTATTCTTAGTTGTTGAATTATTTCTCTGTGTATACTTGACAAAGATGTACTTAGAAACATCCATCCTAAACCATACTTTCGAGTAGTTCGTACAGCATCCAATAGTTTCATCCTTAATTCATCTAAATTTTGATTTTCTGTTTTTTCTCTATTTGCAAATCGATGCGCTTCATCCAATATTACAAGAGTATTTAAAAATGAATTTCTATGCCAATTCTCCTCTCCAAGATCTGTTAACCCATCTAATATTCTTTTTAAGATCAGAAATTGTATATCTTCACTCCAATAGGATAAATTACCTGAATCGTATGACATGGAAAGATCAATGATAATAATTGGTTTTTCATCTTGTAATTTTTTTAATAATGTGTCTACTTTTATAGAGTTTTCTCTCTTACTGTCAAATAATTTACTGAAAGGTTTCCATATATCATTATAAAGTAATTCTTTATCAATTACATCCAGTATTTTTTTTACTCTTTTTCTTGGTTCATCTGAAGCATAAATTTGTATTAAAACTTCTTCATCGTGAAGATACTCTATAACTTTATCAAATGAGTCTCTTTCAATCATTTTATACAAAGGTATTTTATCCTTTTCTTTAATTCTAGAATATACAATTGCATCGATTGCCAATTGTTTATTTGGATTCCTTATAGTCAATCGGTCAAAAAATTTAGATTCTGAAAGTATTTCTGAAAATAATTGCCATCTATCTAGTACAATATTTTTAACATTAACTATTTCAAATTTTTTATTTAGATTTTGAAAAATCTTTTTTGTATTTAAATTAAATTCACTGTTACTGCTATTTTGTGATGAATTGTTACGAGAGCCATATATCAGAGTTTTTGCAAATTCGCCTACTGGATCTAATACCAATATACCCATTTCACTATGTTTAGAATATGCAGTCATTATCATCTTGGCCAGTGTAGATTTACCAGAACCGGTTATTCCAAAAATTCCAAGATGATATGCTTCTCCAGCACCATTAATTCCATGTCCAAAATGCTTAAACCACATAGGGAGTTTTGTTTTTGAGCCATAACTATGTCCCAAATAAAAAATATTATCCTTTTGTTTTTCTAAAAGTAAGTTCAATACAGAATCTTCCACTTTATATATGGTGGTTCCTGTTGGGGGAACAGTACCAAGCAAACTTTGCTCAAATAAATTTTCATTATTACCAAATACTGAGCCACATGTGATTTTGCCAATGTGAATATCTTGAATATTGCTAATAGCATTTACATGACCTTTTTTCCTTGCTATTGATTTTATTGTTGGGTCTTCTAATAGAATATTTTTTAATTCAATTTCTGTAACCTGTGCTATTGAATAATGAGGTATATTATCTTGAGTGAATTTAAATACAACAAGTTCACCTATTAGTTTTTTTGTAATCGCATTTTCAAATATGTCTATATTCAATTCCAAATTTGAAGAAGGCGAGCTGATTGTGCCAATTATTTCGCTATTATAAAGAACAGTATCAATATCTTTATCAGTAATTATTTTCAATTATATCCAGCCTCTGTTCTATAAGAGTGCATCATAAATAAGACGTCAATTTCATTTTGATCCGGTTCATTGATCATTTTATTTATAATAATTTGTTTGTATGCGGGAATTGCTGGGGAAATTCGCTTAGCTATTCTATCAGCCATATAAAGAGGATAAGGCTCTAATATTGACGGTATTTCACATTGTTGTTTCAGATTTTGTAATAAAATACCAAGTTTATTTTTATCTTCTGCAACATAGAATGGCATTTCTATTCTTATAGCAGGAGACCAATTATATGGTTTATAATAAATGACATTCAACTTTCTAATTCCAGAGATGATATCTTCCATCAAATTATCCAGGGTGTCATTTTGATAGGGTAGATTGGAATGCCATCCTTCTTCATTTGTAAATAAAACGGGAGTTGTATATTCGCCAGGTTCCAATACCATTGTAAGGATTGCTCTATCGTCATATATTGGTGGCCAATCAAGTCTTTGACCTATGTCGTTTCTGGATGTATATTTTGGTATCCCTAACCAAATTTTATTTTCATTTTCACCTAAAAGAATTTTTTTATATGAAATCAAAAATTCCTCAAAATTTTCTTTAATTTTATTTGAAACAAATGACTCATTATCTTTAATCATATTAACTGCTTTATACATGTGGATTAATGCGGTAGTTAATGAGCCATCCATATAGATGATATCGTACGGAGCACTGGCAGCCAGTTTGATTTCCATTTGTAACATAATTGCTCGAGCTAGTATCTCATTTTCTGCATTATGTTTTTCAGGATAGACAAATACATCATAATTAGCAAGAGGAGATGATGATATTTTTTGTGACTTTGAGAATAAACCTTCTGTAACCAAAGCACAAGAGAATAATAAATCTGTCCCCAATAATCTTTCAACGATATATGCACCATCGATACCACAAGTAGATATCTCGATATTATTTAATATTTTATCATTATTTATTAAATCGATTAATTCAAATCTAAACTTATCTTTATTTTTTCGTATACTATTAATAGATTCATTAATTATTGTTCCAATCTCATCTGTTTTATCTAGCATCTTTTCCATCATTGAGGCAGGGATTTCAAGAAATGGTGGAGGTTGATCGGCTTTAAACAACAATCTTAAATGATAAAATTAATATAAAAAGTATTTTTATCATATAAATAAAAAAAAGATTTAAAATACATATAGATTGTTATTCATTTTTTAAAAAGATTAGATAATATCCCAAGAACGCTCTCTATTATTAATAAGAATAATCTGGTTAATGTGAGGTCATTAATGATTATTGATACTTTGTCTATTTATTAAATTGGATTCTTATCAATAGGACCATCCCATAGTTTCACTTCATTAAATGAAAAAACAGATAATACATTTTATTCGATATTCTAATTCTAAAACGTAATTTTCTTTTCTTGCCAGAAATTTTTGGAAACCATATAATCTCAAATTAACTATATTACTTCAATTACTGAAACTCAATTAAATAGCAGAGAAATAGGGATATTATGGGTATAGAATTAATAGGTAAATGATAATATTAATTATAAAAAAATAGAGCTTTCTTTTAATATAAAAAATCAAGTAAAAATACTACGAACCATAAGCGTTAATTATCCATTATTATGTTTTATAAAAGGATCTATTTTTTGCTCTGGTGAAATTACATCATTAGGATTAGAGGAATTTCCCTGTTTATGAGCATGTTTGATATGTTCTTCTAATTCGTCTTTATTTCGAGCAATCAATCCGCACACTCCACATGTTTTTTGTTCTGATTCGTCAATACCTAGTTCATGGGGATCCATGTTAGCAACATACCAATATTCTATTTATGACTTGTTATATCAAATGTTTGTTAATTCCCAATATCCAATTTTAAGATAAATGATAAAATTGATAATAAATTTCCATTAAACTTTGGTGAATCTGTCCCATGACTTGGCCACTTACTTACTTTGGTTAAGATGTTAAGCACAAATAATTCAATGAAATTATTATATATTTTCTTTCAATATACAATCTTTAATTTGACTATTATGTTCTCAACAAGCAATAAACTTTTTAATCTTTAAAAGAGAACTTGCTAAATCTAGATTATCTATACTGCCTAACATAAATACTCTAATTCGATTCCCTCAACAGATACTTTACTATATCTAGGTTGAAGCGTCTTGTCCTATAATATCTAGCAATTGATGATTTTAAATCGGTAAATTTAGGATAATACTTTGATACTAACAGATCGTACTTTCCCTGTCTCTATCAACATTCTTCAACAGCATTGTATTCAGGTGAACCTTTTGGTAAGTAGACTATCCTTAAAGAATCTTTATTATCTTTCAAATATTCTTTTACCTTATTTGATTGATATGCTGACGTGCTCGGTCTGTAAACATGACCGCCTTCTTTCCTAGTCTTTTCTTTATTTGCTTCAAATAGTCGAGGAAAGTGTCCTGGTTAAACATATCGTAATTTTATTAATTTAATATCAAAATTACGATCTAATGATATAATTATTATGCTTTTTCTTCTTTAATTGAATATCTTCTGTCCCGCCAATTTACAACATCTTTCTGTTTTGAATGAATAATTGATGAAATAAATGCAACAAGTACAAAAGAGGCTGCTAAAGGAAAAGCTAGTGAATACAAAAGATTTTGAAATACCGAATACTTTAATTGTATAATATTATTTATTACTACTGATAGAATAGACATAATTGTCAGAATTAATATGATTAAACTTCTGGTTGCATCTTTTCCATCTATGACACTTATAATTGAGAATGGCAATATAATTAAAGGAAGTAAAAGTAGAACAAACGTTGCTATAGTCATTATATAAGCTTTTATTTTCTCCTTTTTGTATAATGGAATCAAGAGCCTTCGTAGTCCATGCCATAAAGTAGATGGGTTTCTTGCCCATATTGCTTTGATATGTTTTTCACCATGGACCACTCTAAGACTAAAGCCCTGTTCTTTAACTCTTTTTCCCAATTCTGCATCCTCTACAATTTCTTCTCTAACTGACTTGTGGGTACCAACCATTTCATATGCTTTTCTTGTTATTATAAAAAAGCTACCAAAGAAATACCCTGCCTTGGTTTTAGGGTTATTTGCTTTTAATGCGGAAAATCTGGCCACTGAAAATGTCCAAAGTATAGGTAAAGTAATCTTTGTCCAGAAATCAAAAGCTAATATTTTAGGTATTGCAGTAAGTGTATCAAGCCCTTCTGACAATAAATAAGTAACTGCTAAAGATATAGTTGAAGTAGAATGAATACTGTCTGCATCAGTAAAAAGGAAAAGTTCACCCTTTGATTGAAGATATCCCTGATAACATGCCCAATTCTTGCCAGTCCAACCTTCTGGTTTTGGTTGTGCATCAACATAGATTATTTTACTATGGGCAATGCTGTACCTTTTTATTATCTCTCCCGTCTTATCTGAAGAAGAATCATTAATGGCAATTATTTCATAATCAGGATAATCTTGTCTTAGTAAGCTATCTAGACATTTTTCTATGTATTTTTCTTCATTTCTTGAAGGAAGTATTATGCTTACTCTAGGAAAATGGATGTTGTGAGACTTTGTAAGAAGGGATAGTTTTGGTACATTTTTTATCGATTTAATAGAATAAATTAGAAAATACATCAAGCTAAAAAAGATACTTGCCTGTACGATAAATAGCGTTATAAAAATTGTATTAGGGTAATAGTAAGCCATCCAGTATATCTACTTCGGTTTATTTTAATAATAGACATTTCTATTAACTTTTTATTTATTCTTATTTGAAATTTTTTGAAAAAAGATAGAATATAAAATTATAGGGTTAATAAAACATCTTATTCAAAATAAAAAAAAATTGTATTTGTTTTGTTTTGTTTGTCTATTTAAACACAGTATTGAGGTTTTTCATTGCATATCAAATGTTGGATTCCATATATCGGTGTGTTTCCGAAATGATTCTTTATTTTTGAGGGATCTAGCCATATGCTTATCGCGCTTTTATCAAATATCTTTATAGTGGTTGGAACTTTTTTACAGGGCCTTCTTTCATCGTAATGGTGGATGTTCCATTAATGATAGTGGAATTACCATTAGTTTTTGGTGTTCCCATCATCTTAAAGTCTGAAATAGTGTGTGTATGAGTTGCATTACCATCTAATTTGGCCATATAAAATGTAGCATTTAATACTGGAGATGTAGTTTTACTTGTATTGCTATAATTATCTATTTTAAAAACACCTATACTATCCAAGATGGTTTTCCTTTTTCATCGTTTTGTATACTGGTAAATGAGCCTTTGAGAGAATGGCTGTTTGGTTTATTTGTATCAATAGCAAAAACGTTGTTGTTTAATGGTGTTACAATAGATAAAAGCAATCCCGAAAAGATTATGAATGCCGATATAGCTGTTGATTTTGTTTTCATTATGTCGATTTATATCTTTTAGTATTAAAGTAATTATGACATTTGTAGAAAAAAAATAAATAAACTTTATATACAGATATAAAAAAGTTAGAAAATTGTGTGTTATCTACAACATTTATCAAAACAAATCCTTTAGAATCATTCACGAAAGATATTATGAAGTATATAGTATACTGAATAACCAAAGTTCGTTTACAGTAATAATCAGTCTTATCCATTTATGATGCTTAAAACCGATATTAACAACATTTCTACAGTATGCGAAATTATGTTATTTAGTATAACATGAATTCTGCCTGTCTAATGAAAATAAACTAATTTTATTATTTAATATTTATTTACAATTGTAAATCATTTCCTGCATTTGATATAATTTTAACTGCGGTTTGTAAAATCAAACCATGTAATAATTTATTCGACTATCCATTTTAGTGCTTATTCTAAAATTACACTATTAAGTAAATCTTCTTTAACTATTCCTGCAAATTAGATAAATTCCAGATATCATCATAAATAGAGAAAGTACAAATCTCCACAACTCTATACTTTCTTTTAAAAATATTAAAGCAAATATTATGCCAAAGATGGATGATGTAGAAAAAATCATTACTGATTTAATTGTTCCAATTTTTTTCATTCCTTTTAAAAAAAGAAAAAGAGAACCAGCAAAACCTCCTAAACTCAAAAAAAGTAAATTGGGAATTTGAAATATATTAATTGTTAATGAAATATTTGATACGGAAACTATTACAAATGATAAAATTCCACCAAATAAAGATTTTATTTGTATTACTTTAATTATTGGTGTTTCTTTTTGTAATATTATTCTACTTATATTATTATCCAAAGCCCAAAAAACTGTTGCACCTATTATAAACATGTTTCCAATAAAATTATTGTTTTGAAAAAAATCAAAATTATCTAATCTTAAATTGAGAATTATTAATCCTATAAAGAGGAATATAATTCCTATATATGCTGTTTTTCCAGGTTTTTCCTTTAATATGGAAACAGCAAATAAAATAGAAAAAAGAAATTCGGCATTAATTAATAATGATGCGATAGATGCATTAGTTAATTTTAATCCATAAAAGAACAAGATAGGTCCAATAACGGCCCCACACACAGATGTAATAAAAATTAATTTTAAACTATCGCTATTTACATTAGCAATATCTTTTGTTATTTTAACAATTATTGTTAGAAAAACACCGATTATCAAATAGATTAATGATGATAATAATACTGGATTAATTGTATTTAGAGATGGTTTAGCTATTGTTGATATTGACCCATATAAAATAGCCGAGAAAATTAGTGTTATGTAGGCACTCTTCATATTTTATCCTACAAGTTAATATTATTAAGCCTGCCCTCCAGTGTAAGGATAACTATATGCATATTTATCAAATATGATTATGATAGAATATGACTCATCACAAAAATCCTGAACTAAAAAAAAGACTTGCCAGTATTGAAGGACATGTCAAAGCAATCAATAGGATGGTTGATGAAGAGAGAGGCTATTCTGAAATAGTACAACAGGTTTCTGCTGTTCGTTCTGCATTAGATGGAGTGACCGAAGTTATAGTCCAAGATTTACTTGAATATCATGTAAGTCAAACTACCGATATAAAGGGAAAAGAAATTGCGAGAGAAATCAAAGATACGGTATCTAGAATTTTATAGTTAAAAATATATTTTTGAATATTATAAAGTTAAAACTAAATATTAAATCTTAATTTTTATTTATAGAGGATAGGAAAAAACATTATCTGATGAATAATATTTGGAATAAGGTTTACTCAAAGGATTCTACATTCTTTGGTGAAGGACCCAGTGATTTTGCAAAGAAATGCTATGAATACTTTATCCAAAATAATGTTAAAAGGATTCTCGATTTAGGTTGTGGTCAAGGGCGAGATACAATATTTTTCTCCTTAAAAGGTTTAGAAATATATGCGGTTGATTCATCCATTGTTGCAATTGAGGGTATTCGGAAATTTAATGAAAAAAATAATCAATCGATTAATGCGAAATGTATAGATGCAAAACAAGGTTTACCATTTGATAATAATTATTTTGATGCAATTTATTCACATATGTTTTATAATATGAATTTTACAAATAAAGAATTAGATTTTCTATTTCAAGAAACAAATAGAATTTTAAAAACAAAAGGTTTGTTATGTTTTTCTGTTCGAAGTGATAAGGATGAATTATTTAGGGGTGGTTTTAAAATTGATAAAGACGAGGAGATTTATGAAATACATGGATTTCAAATTCGATTTTTTAGCATAGAACAAATAAAATCTTTGTTATTATCATTTCATTTTAAAGTGGATAAAATCTTTCAATCCGATGAGGATTTAGCGAACTTGTACCTTGTCTTTTGCTATAAGACCAACATATTTTAATTATTATATACAATAAAATGAATAAAGATGTCCTTGCTTGTTTATTTATTTTCTTAAATTCATAAAAAAATATTATTAAAATTAAATAAAAAAAATGGGTAAGAATATTCGAAATTGAAAACATCATTTAATTTTTAACTTTTATTTATTGTATGCCAACAACAACATTCATTCCATGTACAATTTGGACAGTCTTTTGCAGATATACTATTTGTATACTCTGATGGATGACATCCGCAATCAGCACATATCATTTCCATACTTATTATAATTTCAATAATAACTATAAAAAAGGTATTGAAATAAATATTATTTAATATCTATAATAATTATAAATTTCTAGAACCATCATTAGGACTCGATTCTTTTATAAAAAAATCTAAAATTGTTCTTATTTTATCTATAGAATTTATATTATTTTTTAATAATGATAAATTTTGAAATTTAAAATCTTCTTCAGGATATCTAGAGATTATATCCATTTTGTATAAACATTTTGATAAAAATAATCCCACCGTCGCAATTAATATTGGTTTTTGTTTATTCTTTATTATTTTATTTTTATTTTTAACGAATTCACAATATATGCGATTTACAAAAGTATCATAATTTTTTATATTATCCATATATTCTTTTTGAGTCGTTTCTAATTCTTTTTTTACATTATCTTTAAAAGAATTCATAAATTTGATTAAAGCGTTAGTTTTATCCTCTCCATAAAATTGCTTATTCTCTTCAAAGTATTTTTCATAAAGAGAACAAATTTCAATAATTAATTTAAATGAAATATCTCCAGCATTATGTCCTAATTTTTTTATCTGATTATAATTTTGATTACCCGGGCTAATTTCTATATATGAAGCTTTTAAAAATTTTTCCAAGGCTTGTTGAAGATGATAAAATATTAGAATATTGGGAATTTTATGATTACAAAGAGTGTGTATAATTTCCAAATCATTTTTCCCTGCTTGTCTAAATGCATTAGATAGCATTTCGTTCTCTTCATTCATTTAATATTTATTTTAAAAGAAATCCGATTTAATGTATTTGGGGTTTTATCGATGAAATATTCAGAAACTGTGATTTTCCTATACAATAATATTTCAGGTGATATATTTGAATTCAATCTCTATTGCGCTATGACTTCTTTGAACAGACTTGGATAATGTCTTATGTATTTCTTAACGAAATATCACCAAGTCAAATTGCTATATATAAACTATCAAAATTAATAATCTGACAACAATACATTTGATGAATGATATTTGATTTAATATAGTTAACCAAATAAGTTATTCTTAATAATAGGTGAGATATTTCTAACTGAACATCTAAAAATAATTCTGATTTAGGTTTAAAAACTTTTATAATTCTCTATTAAATCTAAAAAATATGTCTATCTTATCCAAATCTGAAATCCAATTTCTTCAAGGTCAAAAACAAGTTTCAAAATCTTATGAATACAAGTTAAAATCAATTATTAAAAAAAAGATTTCCCGCCTTATGGATAAGGAAATTCCTTTAATATCAACTTTATTTCCCAATCTCACTAATCTTACTAAATTCAGTAAGGATAATCATAAAGGTGGTGTAGAAGCACCAAAAGCTGCACAGTCCGGTCAAGCATTGCGGCCTTTCGAGTCGCAGATCCCGGGTTCAAATCCCGGCCGGAGCATCGACTCGATATCTTTTACTAATAATTTACTCAAGAATAATAAAAAAAATGTTAAAACAAACCA
>JBDUES010000112.1:0-7224 GCA_040297625.1 Candidatus Nitrosocosmicus sp.
TCTTACGTCTTCTTTTATCTACCGGTCTTGGAATTTGTTGTTCGGTACAATCTATAAAAGCAATGAAACCAGGAAAATACTTTTCAACTTCATCAGGTGTTCTAAGCCTTTTTGTTATGTTGTATATTTTTTGAGGTATTGGAACACATTTTCTTATCAATCTTTCAATCTTTTGGATGTCTCTGCAGATATTACTCTGATCAAGGTCAAAGAGAAAGCCAGCTAGTGTATAGGTTATGTAAAGACGGCAATAAACAAGAAGCATAGGAAATCTGTCTTTTGTATCCAGTTTGAAATGCCCCCTATAGCGCCTATTTCTCTTTCTCTACTATCTTTTATTTTTGATGATAAGCGTTGTATCTCGTGTCTTTCATATCTTTTTGATATTTCTTTATTGTAAATATCGTCAAATTCTTCTACTGTAAGACCAGGTGAATGATCTAAAAAGTAATGGTTTTCTAGATAATCTATCATATGAAAGCAAAGGAAGAACAAGTTAATGAAGAGTCATAGACCATAAAGATGTTTAGGCACAATTATGCAAGAAATCTATTGTCGTGTTGAGTTGTGTTGTGTTCTTGTTTATGGAGATTTAATTTATTTTCATTATCTATATTTTATAATGTCTAGGTCAATTTATTTTCGTTATCATAAAGCCAGCATTTTACTTGATTGCCTTCTATGTTTATATCCGGAGGATTATTTTCACAAATATCTAATGCCTGTGAACACCTGTCTTTAAATCTGCAGCCTTGTTTTATATTTAATAAATTGGGGGATTCTCCTGCAATAAACTGGATCGTTTTTTTAGTAGATTTGATATTGGGAATTGATCTTATCAGAGCTTGGGTATAAGGATGTAAAGGCTTGTTCAATATTGTTTTTATATCCGATATTTCGACGGCCTGACCAGCATACATAATAATAACTTTATCAACTACATTTGGGATTAACGACAAATCATGAGTGATCAGAATTATTTTCATTTTTTTTGTATTTTTCATATTTTTAAGAAGAGCTATGATCTGTGATTGTGTTATTACATCTAAAGCAGTTGTAGGTTCGTCTGCAATCAATATTGATGGCTCAAGCAATAAAGAATTTGCAATTACAATTCTTTGTTTCATCCCTCCACTTAATTCGTGGGGATATCTTTTAGATACTGTTTCGGGATCTAGTCCAACTTCAGTTAGGGCTTTTTTTATTATCGAGTCATATTTTCCAAGGTCATCTTTTATTTTATGAACTTTTAAAATTTCCTTCATTTGTTTCTCGATAGAAAAAACTGGATCTAAACTATTCATTGAACCTTGAAATATCATAGAAATCTCTTTCCATCTAAAAATTTCATCAAATGTTTTTTCATCCATATTTAAAATGTCTTGATCATTTACTATCACATCACCTGATCTGACTGATCCATTTTCAGGCAATGATCTTATCAACGCAAGTGCCAATGTACTTTTGCCAGAACCTGATTCACCCACTATTCCAATTGACTTTCCTTCGGCAACTTCAAATGAAATATTTTCAACAGCTGTAATAATTCCTGATTTAGTTTTATAATCTATTATTAGATTTTTTATGATAATTTTTTTTTCAACTCTTTGACTCGTTTTATTTCCCTTTCCTTAATCATTTTTTTATTATTATTATTGGTTGATGATAAGACATTATTGATAAATACCTCTTTCTTTTTATTATTATTATTATTTTTATTTTAACGTTAGAGGATAAAACTTGTTTATTTAATTACAATTTAAAATTTTTTTTAACATCTAAAATTGTTATGGATGATTCTACAATAATGGCAATGGTAATGGTAATGGCAACAACAACAACAACATCAACATCAATCCACTGCTGTGAGTGGGTATATAATAAAATAAAATAAAACCATTGTTTTAATAATTATATCATCTCATAGAAATATAACATTATGACAGAGCTTCTAATAACATGTGTTAAAAAAGATGAACATGGTTTGATAGTACAGGTCGGAATAGATAATACTATGCATGACATCGAAACCATTGCAGATGAAATTTGGAATAATAAAAATAGTTATTTTATTAATGCGATGGGAATTAGAGTAAAAGTATTTGCTTTCAGACATCCTGAAACAAATAAACCCTATTTAAGTACCAGTACCAATATCAAATTTCCAAATAGTTTAAACTTTATACCAAAATGTTCATAATTTCTCTCACTCTATCCTTTTTTTAGATTTTTTAATTATATTTCATCATCGTTTCAGTTATAAAAGTAGATAATAAGTTGCATAATTCAAGTTAAACCGATCTATCCATTGATAAGTTTTATTTTATTTAAAAATAAAGTCAAGATATTTAAGTGTTAATCATAATTAAATTTAAAGTGGATAGTAATATTGAAAACTCCTATTTGTACTTTTGATGCTAAAACAGGCATATTGTGTAATATGTGTGAAAATAAACTAGATTCTGGACAAATAACAAGATCCGATGTAGAGGGTTCTATTATTCTTACAAAATTGGCTCTAAAAAATTCAGAAATAGATAAAATGACTTTAATTAGCTCAACAGAAATAGATGAGGAAGTAATTTTAGTTTTTAAAAGCTCTGATGTCAGAACAATTCGTTCAAATATGAAATTACTTGAATTAATTCGCCAATCTTTTAAAAAAAATATTTGGATAGTGGAGTCTGATTCTAATGACAGACGATTTTTAGAAAATTTATTTTATCCAGTACGGATTGATAATATTAATCTAATATGGCTTCCTGATGGACACAAATTAACAAGGGTGGTATTGGATAAAAAAACAAACAACATAAAAGAAAAAACTCTCGAAGATATACAGAAAATATCGTTATCCATCAGAAAAATTGAGCTGGTTATAGACACGGGATAATAAAAAGTACCTTTACAGATGAACGTAAAGATAAATTGATTTAAGAAATAGATTCTAAATAAATAATTATAACTTTGGATAGATAAATTTAACAAGTTGTTAACAAGGACTCATTTTTCAAAAGAGTTAAAAAATTTAGAAATTGGTTCTGAAATTAGAGTTGCAGGATGGATTGAAGATTTCCGAGATATAGGAAAACTTGGATTTCTGACCTTGCGGGATGTAACCGGTGCTGTACAAACTGTTCTTTTTGGAGATAATTTAGTAAAAGCAAAAACTATACCAAGACAAAGCAGCATTCTAATAATTGGTACAGTCCAACCGACTAAATCCCGGGATTTTGAAGTTGAAGTATCGGTCAAAGAAATCTATGTTTATTCAGAGGCCAATCAAACTTTACCCATTGATCCAACCGGTAGAATAGAATCCAATCTGGATAATCGGCTTGATTCACGAGCATTGGATTTACGAAACCCAAAAGTCGCCAAAATATTCTTGTTACGATCTAAAGTCTTGAAAATTATACGGGATTTTTTTATTTTAAATAACTTTATCGAAATAAATACTCCAAAAATTATTGGAAGTGCGAGTGAGGGTGGCTCAAACCTTTTTTCATTTGATTATTTTAAAAGAAAAGGATATTTGGCTCAAAGTCCTCAGTTATATAAAGAACAACTTGTACTTGCACTTGATAGAGTATTTGAAATAGCTCCTTATTTTAGAGCCGAAAATTCTCATACCGTAAGGCACCTTAATGAATTTCTTAGTGTGGATATCGAAGCTGCCTATCTTGATTATTTTGATATTATGGACATAATCGAAGATCTTGTAAAAATAATATTAAAATCTTTAAAAGAATCAGACGGTCAAACCAACGACGACGACGACGACGACGATAACATACCTTTTTCTTCAGATGATAAATCAATTATCGACTTTATCAATTCACCTTTTCCTCGTTTAAGTTACGAACAATGTTTAAAAGAACTTGTAAAGATGGATGAAAAAATAAACTTTGGCGATGATTTACTTGATTCATCTCTACGAAAACTGGGGGAAAAATATAGTAATTTTTTCTTTATCATTGACTGGCCTATCGATCTAAAACCTTTTTATATACATGAGCATGACGAAAACCCATTACTATCAAAATCATTTGATCTGCAATTTGGATATCTCGAATTAGTATCAGGTGGAACAAGACAGCATGATATAAACAAACTCAAATCTAGATTACAAATCCAGGGTTTATCGGTTGACAGTTTTACAAATCATTTAAGATCATTTGAATGGGGGATGCCGCCTCACTCTGGATGTGGTCTGGGTTTTGATAGGCTGATGATGGTGCTATCCAATTTGCCTAATATTAGAGAAGTAGTGTTGTACCCTCGAGATACATCAAGAATCAGTCCATAACTGTTAACTCTATTTCCATAACATCCCCGTCATTTTCATTATAGATATAACATTTTGTTTCAATTGTAAGTGTTGAATTGATTATCCATGGAACTGGATTTATTTCCATATATTTTATATCTGTTTTTGAGGGGGTGGTGGGATTTGAAGGATGAGTATGGTATATGCCCACTACCGATAAGTTTGTGGATTCTGCTTTTTTATACACAGCAAAAAGTTTTTCTTCATTTATTGTAAATTTTATCTCGGATTTGTAATCATTCTCCATCTGTACTACTTCTAAAACACTAAATTGATTATGCTTTCTTTTACCAATAAGAATTGCACACGATTCTAGCGGTGTATTTTTTTGTGCAAATTCGTTAAGAAGAGTCAAATCTCTTTTATTTATTATCATTGTAAGAGATTCACCTTCTATTGCGTCTCCTTCTTTTCCTCCTCCTTCTTTTCTTCCTTCTTCTTTTGACATGTTTTCTAAGTATTATAAATTGCAAGTCATCTTAACCGTTTTTATATTTAAAATGGTTAAAAATAAAGAAACTATTAATTATGCTTGATTTCTTTTTTTATTTGTATATACATGACAGATTGGGACTTGCTCATACCTGGAGCGGGCTTGACAGCTGTGGGTGCTGCTGGAGTAACAATTGCGTTATCTGGAATATCTAATACTTTTTTGGAAGGAATGCATGCTGTTTCACTTTTATTAATGTTTTTTGGTTTAATTATGTTAAGTGGTGGATTATTCAAAGATGGATTTCCTCGGTCAAAAAAAGCAATAAAAGCCGTATCGGTTATTATAGCTTTATTTGTTATTGCCGGACTAGTAGCTGCCATTCAAGTAAGCAGTAGAGTGCCATCTATACTCTCATTTATTGGAATTATGGTCATTATTAGTATTCCAACTCTGATAATTATTATTGCGTCACATAAAAAATATCAACATTTGAATAAAATAACAATTGCATGTATAGCTTTGATAATTATTGGTTCTGGAATTATCATATCAACTTCATGGATAGGTAGTAGTAGTAGTTCTGCAACTGCAGGGTCTGAAAAAAAAGGAGACAACGCTACTACACAACAAGAATCCATTCCAAAAGTGATTAATGCTCCAATTGTTCATGCTTCAATTCCACCTGGTGCCTCAGGACAGGGAAATCCAAGCTTTGTTCCAGCAGTAATTACTGTAAAAAAAGGTGATGCAATAGAATGGACAAATCATGATAACGTTCCTCACACCGTTGTGAGCTTTAAAGACAGTGGCAAATCTTTTGATTCCTCGATAATAATGATGAATAAAAAATATGTTTTAGATACCTCCACTTTAAAAGGTACAGAGTACGATTATTACTGTTCTATACATCCATATATGAAAGGAAAAATTATATTAAAATAAATATACAGCCAATTATTATTTTTAAAAAAATAAATGCTTATTTTTTAGAAAATATATTTTTTAGCGATGAAAGCATAAAGTTATTGCCTTTGGGTGTTTGATCTTCATAACATTCTAAACAAAGAGCACGTAAATTTTCTGGCCTATTATCTTTTTTTGACCCGTTAACATAATGAAATTGAGGTTGATTTGACCCTGATAATTTTTTTGAACAGTTTTGACACCTGTTTTTTGATTTTTCCAGTACTGTTTGCTTGATTCCTAATGTAAGTTCCTTGTACTTTTCACGATTTTTACTTTTGGTATTGTTTCCTGATGCATTTCCAAAAAAAGACAATATATTTTATAGCCATAAACTTACATAAATTCTTTTTTTATTAATAGGTATATAAAAAGTTAATTTGTTCTATTTAATATGTTATTTTATGCGTAAAGAAGAAGAAGAAAAAATAACCTGTGCTTATTGTGGAATAGAAATATCCAGTAAGGATACATGGCCTCATGTTGATGGAGATTCAAATTTAGGTGTAAAAAAAATTGATCACTTTTGTTCTGAGAATCACAAATTTACCTTTTTATCTTCCTGATAAAAGTCATTTCTTTTCAACTAAAGTAAAGGTTAAGCAATGAGTTAAACATTATTAATCATATTTTAATAAATTTTGAAAAGAAATAAGCAAATTATTAGCCTATTCTAACTGATTAGTTATCCAAGCAATTTATAGGTATAGATAATTTCATCGGCTCTGTAAAGTTAAGCTATTATTTTTTTATTGTAATAGTCGGCAAATAGATTTAGCCATTGTTGTACATGCTTTAATTTACATTTCTTCTTTCTACAAGGAAAGTAATCATCAAAGCTTTTAGTTCTATCTTTGATGTACTGCATTGTCCTCTCTATAATGCTTTTCTCATTCTTATATACAAAAAAATGCAGATGATGTTTCAATTTCAAGAAATGGCAGTAGGCTTGTGGATACCATGTGCCACCATCTGTTGATGTTTGTCATACTCTTTTATAATATCAGATAGAAAGCGCTCTGCCACAAACATATTTCGTTATTTTGATATGCTTATTGCAAGAATATGCTTGGTTTCGGGTTCAATAGTAGCAACCCATCAGAGCCAGATGTATTCAGAACCAACTTTGAGTTGAGTTTCATCTTTTTAAATATACAAGAAATTCAGATACCTTCATCTGCTGTATAATAATCTTTCAGGTTTGTACTTTTGAATCCATTCTCTTACTGCAGTATGACTCCTTTTAACAATTTTTGTATATAGAAATATTGCTTTTGATGTGCCTCGTAATGAAAGGCCGCTGAAATAGAGATGCAAAGCATATGTTATATCCTCAGGTTCTGTTCTATTTCTTATCTGGCAAATCAGATATAACAAATAATAGACAAATCTATAGCTTTTTGCTTAACTTTACAGAGCCGTGTTATCCATCCACAATTATAATTTTAATAAATAAAAATCTGTATTTTGATACAAAGCTTTTTTGATATATCAT
>JBDUES010000113.1:0-7838 GCA_040297625.1 Candidatus Nitrosocosmicus sp.
TGGCACAACAGGTTCAGGAAACTATTCACACGATATGAAAAGAAGGTCGAGAACTATCTTGGATTGGTACAGTTCTCTTGTTGCATAATCATATATAGAAAGATAATTTTGGGATAGGCTCTTAATATGTTTATCCATCATTATCATCAAATATTTTGGTAATAAATTTTCTGAAAGCCAAACTATATCTGAACCTCTATAAAATAATGTTCCATCGTTGAAAGCTGTTTTTGAATCCACCTTGATAATTGCAGGATTGCCATCTCTTCTTTTACCTGTCTCTATTGCAGTATCCAAGTCAATTGAAAGATGTACATATTGACGGTCCATCTTTATCAAACCATTCCTCATTATAGAATTCATATATTTGTGAGATGTTCCATGATAAAGAATCTCTGGCGGCATTATTGGATTCTTCTTTTTTATAGATATTGTATGTCCATATATTGCCCTTATTTGATTTTCCTTTATTTCAAATCTAACTTTTTTTTGATTCGATATTATGTCAAGTAAATCTTCTTTTTTTAAATCCATTAAATCTTTAAAATCACGTAATGCATCTAAAAGATCATCTATATCAGCCCACCCTTCTTCATCCAAAGTTACTTTAAATCGATTGGGATTGTGTCTGAGAATATATGAAAGTTTTTTACTTATCGTATTCGTATTAATCTTAATCACGATGACCACTTTTTTTAATGTATATTATTAAGATAAAAATTAATTAAAATTTGCATTAACTGTTATTAATATAAACACCACATAACATTGATAATTTGTACATAAAATACTTAATAACTAAATCCGTCCACTTGGCTATTCAATTTGTTTATGATAAAGCTTATGCATTGTTATATGAAATTATGTTAGTCAGTATAAATATTTTTTGCGTTCACTCCTTTTATAAATTTTATAATATCCCAGTCCATCTATCCACATATGTCAATTAATTCGCCACCAAATTCATTAAATCTTTTAAAAGATTCTTTAACCCGTTCAAAAAGAATAGTTTTCCTTACTGGCTCCGGAATTTCTAAAGAAAGCGGAGTTCCTACCTTTAGAGGCAAAGATGGATTATGGAAACTGCATGATTCATCAAAACTGGCTTCAATTTCAGCTTTTCTAAAAAATCCCACATTAGTTTGGGAATTTTATCATTATAGGCAAGATTTAATTAGTAAATGCTCTCCCAATCTAGCTCATTTATCAATTTCACAAATTCAACAAGATAAAAAAGATACTTGGATATTAACGCAAAATGTTGATAATCTGCATAAACGAGCAAATAGTAATAATATAATAGAATTACATGGAAATATCTTTAAAACAAACTGCATTAACTGTGGTTTTAGTGATGGTGAATTGTTTGATATTATTGCAGATATATTGCCTCGATGTAAAGAATGTAAAAACGTCCTTAAACCAGGTGTTGTATTATTTGGGGAACCCCTACCCTCAAGAGAATGGAATAATGCGATAAAAGTTGCATCATCTTGTGATATTATGTTTATAGTAGGAACATCATTAAATGTTTCTCCTGCTAATTCCTTGCCGACATATGCCAAAGATAATAATGCAGTCCTAGTAGAGGTAAATCCTGAAACAACATGGTTGAGCAAATCCATGGATTTTTCTCTAAAAGGTTCAGCAGTTGATATTTTACCAAAGATATTTAATTTATTAAGATAAAAATAATCAAAATCGACTGGTCTTTTATATGTAATCATACCTTTGTGTCTATTGCTATATATAAAAACAAAATCACAAAATAATTAAAAGCTAAAAAAATAAAAATGAGGTTCATTTGTGATATACTTTATGTATTATCCGGTGTGTGGGGTGGGACCTTGTAATTCTTCTAATAATAAACGTGAATAAAAGGTTCTAACAAATTAAAACTATTATGATATCAAGATAGAGATTGATTGGATTTGTTTATTCATAAAGTTCAATTTAACAGAACTTATTGGATGGATGATTTCTTCTAGAAAGTCAAAATAATAATTTAATTAAAGACACGCAAAATCCCTAATTTTGCAGTCACATGTTGTATATCTGTTAACAAAGCCTTTAAAAGAAATTAATTAATTTTCATTTTATATAGTGCCGCTCTATCATCCTTTTTTAAATTTCATAAATAGCATTAGACTTCCAGAATATGGATATATTGGAATAACAGATATAGAGAGAAAAATAATCGATACAAAGTTTTTTCAAAGACTCCGGCGGATAAAACAAAGTTCTAGTCTATATATGGCTTTTCCAGGGGCATCTCATTCAAGATTTGAACACTCTCTGGGTGCAATGTATATTGCAGGGGAGGCCTCGACATACATTATTTTAAATTCTAAAAATAAACTTGATTCCACATCAATAATTGATATAATGGATTCAATTAATTGTAAATCCGAAATCAAAAAACAAATTCAAGTTACAAGACTTGCTGCTTTATTACATGATATCGGACATGCACCTTTTTCTCACACATTTGAAGAATTTTTAAAATTAGTAAACCCTGCTGTAGAATGGAAACACGAAAACTTAAGTTTAGAAATAATTTATAAAAAATTCAGTATTTTATTTAAAGAAATGCCTGAATGTAATATCGAATCATATGAAATAATGGCATTATTATGTGATCTGTCCTCTGATTTTAAAATCATAGACAATACAAAAAAGATCCTACTAAAAATTGGAGTAACAAAAGAAGACTTTACTAAAATAAATATCTTTTTAGAATCAAATTGGTATTTGAATCACCTTATAAAGGAGGATCCATATAATGTTGATCGCTTTAACTATTTGATATTGGATTCTAATAGATCAGGTACAAAAGAATATGGCTTTGTAGATGTGGGAAGAATTATCCAAAATTTATATTTTCTTGATAATGATAAAATTGTTACTGTTTCAACTCATGCTAAAGAAGCAGCAATGAGGTTTTTCGAATCTTATGCTAATATGCATAGGTCAATTTATTTACATAAAGTATCTCAAGGTGCTGATATACATTTATCATATATTATGAAAGAGGCAGCAAAAGAAACTCAATCCATCTTTCATAAATTATCAAATCCTGATATGGAAACTATTTTAGAATTATCCGACGATGTACTAATAATGAACTAACAAAGATTGAAAATAGAAAAACAAGGAAATTGGTAGATGATTATTTAAACAGAAATATTTTATCTCTAGTTCATGAATTTGATCTTGCTGATAACAACAAATTAACAAGGATGATGGATTCAAAAGGCTCAGACGGTTTACAAAATGAGCTTAGGAATGAAACCGGATTATCTGCTGATAAAGTAGTATTAGTGATAAATACGACAAATAAAAAAGCAACCAAGCCTCCTGTAGACGAAATTGCATTAAAAAAATTAACATTTTATAATGTTGATTCTAAAAAATTAGAATCTTTAGATATAGATTTAACTAGACAGTTTTTCTCAAATAAGAGATATAGAATATATAGTGAAAAAGAAGATAAGGAAAAAATTAAAAGAATAATTTCTACCTGGATATAATAAAATGATCAAAGTGTTGAATCAATAGGCATGTTTTTCTATGGAATTATGATTTGGCTTTAATAAATGAAACATGAAACTCATTGATCTGAAGATAGAGGAATCATTAATCTCTTTTACTTTTTCTATTCCATGTAACCTCATCAGAGAACTATAGTAACGTTCACTAATTCTTGATTTTTTTAAACCTATTAATACTATTTATCATTTTTTACTATCTGTATTTGTTCTCTTTCAAAAGAGGTTTTTTATCTTTTTAAATATTGCAGTGATATAATCAATAATTTTAAAAATAAATTAATATACATAAACGACGACAAATAAAACAGTAAAATAATTTGTTCTTTATTTAATTAAAAAGCATTTTTAAAATATATTGAATATTGGTAAAAATATATCTTGATTTATTTTCAATACTCATCAATAAAAATTGAATCAATATGTCTAACATAAATTCGTCAAGTCATTTTAACAGATCCTTTTGTAAAATGATATTTAATATATCATAATAATATTAGCCGCAGTAATATTATGTTCATATATAATAGATTTTTTTGTAGAAATACTTTGAAACCTTACAAACTTGACTTATTGGTAAATATGGTTAGTGAAATTAATGTTAGTTAGTAAAGTATCTATTATTCTTTTGATGGATATATTTATACTTTACAATAGGAGACTGGATACTGTTCACATGAGGAAAATCCTCTAGTTGAAGATGTTCTATTTCATTTGTGATTGAGATTATTAAAAGAAAAAGCAGGACACCTTGAGAGGATAAAATTCTGTGGATTATATTTTTATTTTTCCTGTTTATCATTAAGAAAAGCATCGATACAACTACATCGTCATGCTTTATCAAATGGAACAATGTTTCTATTTGGAATTGTATATAAACAAAAAATACAAACCAAAAAAAAAGATATTATTAAAGAAAAAGCAAGTTTCAGAGTATTCTGTATACATAAAGATGAGATAATAATCAAAGTTGGTTCGGAATTAATTTAGTTTGATGGGGTTGCTAAGTCTAGTGTCATAGATAATGCCGTCATATTTTTTCTAAATTGATTGTCACTGTGTATAGATAATCAATATTTTATAAAAAAAATAACGACACAAACTTAGACACTTTACTTATATATCAAGCCGGAAAACATTGAGATTCTTGGAATGAGTATATCAAAGGAGTGGAGTATGTTTGGTGCAGAACATTTTCTGGCTAATATCATAAAAGAGCATGACAAAAAACTTGTTGCAACAGATGGAGTTGGTATTTGGGATCCTTATGCTTGTCAGTGTTTACAACTAAACATCATATTCATTCTTCATTTGAGAAAAGTATCAGTATTGAAAGGATAATTCAATACATTAAGGATAGAACACTGAAGTTTTGATGATTACTTTCTTTATAAGATAATCAGGTGTAAATTAAAATACATTACCAATTGGCTTAACTTAATCCCGAAAAAAATATAATAAAGAAATAATGTTTTAAATTAAGAACCATATATATTATATCTCCTCTTAATATTTTCTATTTTGCAATGAATACACAATTATTAAAAGAATTTAATATGTGATATTATATAATAATAATATGAGAATCAACATACAAAAAGAAACCTGTGGTAGATTAAATTTTTATGTTTTCCATAACCATAAAGGATGTAATGATAATAGGTCAGTCCTCCTTCTCCTCCTGTAATGAAATACAGCTAAGCAATAAGGTTAACCTAATTTAATATGACTGAAGAGAGAAAAAACATAATTGAATGCTATGTATGCGGAACGGCAGAAAACATTCCTTTCAAATGCAATTACTGTAAAGAATATTTTTGTAGCAATCATAGAAATCCAATTAATCATTCATGTCCATTTGTAAATGCATATAAAAAGAAAAGACACGATATGCTTCATGGTAATCAGAATTTTAGCTCAAACACATCATTTTCACAACTATTGTCAAGGATTATACGAATAAAAACCTCAAAGACAGAATTATTGCATTTAACCATAGCCACATTATTAGTCACTGCTGTTGGACTTTCATTAAATGGGTATAGACATTTTTCCTGGCAATTTCTTGCCATATTTATCAGTGCATTTCTTGTTCATGAATTAGCACACAAATTTTTGGCCCAATATTATGGAAGTTGGGCAGAATTTAGAGCCCAAATGTCTGGTCTTCTGATAACAGCTATATCTGCACTTCCAATAATGCCTTTCAAGTTTATAGCACCAGGTGCAGTAATGGTTGGTTTAAGCGATAGAAATAAGTTTGGTAGGGTCGCATTGATAGGTCCACTTACAAATTTAGTAATGGGTTTTTCATTTCTATTATTGTCATTAATTAATAGTTCATACAGTCCTTACTTTACAATAGGTGCATCATTTAATGGGTGGATTGCAATGTTTAACTTGATACCACTTGGAGTTTTAGATGGACAAAAGATATTTGATTGGAATAAGTTAGTATGGGGAATTACGATGGCTGCTGCAATGGGCCTCTTTATAATTGGATATTTGTAAATATTTTTATCACTTTAATGTGTTATACAATGTTGGGAACGGCAGACCCATTTTAATTTCTAGTTGTTTTTTAATATTATATTATTGATATTTGGTTATCATAAAAAATGCTTAAAGATAAACAATTTTAGAAAAGTATTGCATGTATCTTTTGAATTTCTTCTCTTTGAAATTAAGCAGGGTTTTGTTATTTCCTCGGTGACATAAAAAGGGAAAAGGATTATCGAATATTTTATTGATTGGTTATAAAATCTTGATATATAGTTTATTTTCCATTTCTGAAAATTAAAATATCCAAATTCAAAAATCGAGTCTATTGGATAATGAAAATCAAATATTCTTGGCCAAAGCAATACCCAGTAAGGATGAAATATCTTCTAACTTTTCAACATCTTTATTATTCCATCCTTTTGTTTTCATATCAAAAATTTCTTTTATTTGGATTTCTAGATCCCCAAATCTATACTGTCTAACATAAATTCGTCAAGTCTTTCTATTAGGTCCTTCTCTTAATGAGATTGTATGTATAGCATAAGGAAATTACCCGTTATATTGTGCTCACGTATTGATAGATTTTTTTTGTAGAAATGCTTTGACGCCCTACAAACTTGACTTACTGGTTAATATGAACAGTATGGAATTATGTTAGTCAGTATATAGAATAATGAACAATTATCAGTAAAAACCGAAACAAAATCCATACGGGATAGTATAGATTGTTTTTAATTATGCAAGAGATCTACTATATAATTTTAAATCATTATTAGAAATCGATAGCATCTGTATTAGAAGGTGCTAAATAATTCTAATTATGAAATAGACCTACTAATTCATATAGTTAAAAGGTAAAAATCTCTTTTAATTCCATGAATAAATATATTTAGATCTCAAAGATCTGTTCTTTTGAATATAAAGTATCTCTGTTTAAATTAATTAAAATAATTCTAAATTCTATTATATTACATGTTAAAGATAGTCCCTATACCTCTTGAAGGAAAAAATGTTCTTCTCCGTCCTCCATCAATTAATGACTTAGATGGTTTGTCTCAGGCAGCTCATGACGGAGAAATTTGGAACAATCCTTATGCTTTTTTTCCTAGTATGAATGAAATCTCCATATATTTACAAGAATTATTAAAAACTTCTAATTCATCTTTACCATTTATAATAATACATAAACCGTCTAATATCATAGTAGGATCCACCCGTTATTTTAATATCGATCATGAAAATCATCGGCTCGAAATAGGTCACACTTGGATTGCAAAATCCTATCGTAGAACATTAATTAACACAGAAACAAAATTTTTAATGTTACAGTATGCTTTTGAACATATAAAATGCATTGCTGTAGAAATACGAACTGATGCTCTTAACACTATATCAAAAAAAGCAATTGAACGAATAGGTGCCAAAGAAGATGGAGTATTGCGTTATCATAAAATAATGAGAGGGGATAGAATAAGAAATACAGTTTGTTATAGCATTATTCAACCAGAATGGCCTGTAGTTAAAGATAATTTATTACAAAAAATGATTAATTATGATAATATTTATAGTAAAACCTAAAATCAAAGTATAATTATCTTATCCTTTTATAATACTTAATTATTATTGTATTTAGAGCCTATCCCAAAATTAGCTTTCTATAAATAATTATACAACAGGAGAACTGTAATAACCCAAGATAGTTTTCTATCTTCTTTTCATATCGAGTAAACAGTTTTCTCAATCTATTATGCCATGAATTAGTTCTTTCCACAACCCATCGTCTCGCAG
>JBDUES010000114.1:0-3309 GCA_040297625.1 Candidatus Nitrosocosmicus sp.
ATGCACTGTTGGAATCCAATCGGAACCATAACCTTACAATAAAACATCTCAATATTATGGTTGGTAGAGAATATACATATGGTCTGCCACGTTTTCGTGGTGCAATAGGCCATGGTATACAACCTATAAGATGCAGAATGTTAAAAAGTATTGATTCCTTTATTCTATCAAGAGCTAACCTTTGGGACAGTTTTAGTCAAATTCATATCCAAGAGGTTAGCTTTAAGCTGTTGTAAAAGGTATCAAGAGATAATTTGAATTATGACCATGCCTCAATTACTTATTATGATACGAATCTTAAATATTTGAGTTTGTTAAATTAATCCTGTTATTTTTTTCTGATACATTATTCTACAAGATAATTTTGTAAAAAAAAATAGGAAGAGGAAGTTCTGCAAAGAATATAAAGAGGATTTAAATATCAATTTAAAATGTATGGTAAATTAAAAGAGTCAGATATCAGTCCTATAGATTATTAAACATTGCAGACGTGGATAAAAATACAGAGATGTGTCATAAAAAAAGATAAAGAATGATTATAAATTCGGTTTCGCTATTTATTTAATACCATGACTATTAAAATAGATGATGTTTATAGAAATACCATATGTGAATACTGTTCTAAAATAATAGATAAGAATCTTAAATATTATTATGACATACCTAATAGTGTTTTATCCTCATTAGATATTTGTAAAGAATGCAGTGATAAGCATCGTTTAATTTGATCATCTAAATATAATAGATTTCCGTAATTATATAGAACCTAATTTTTATAGTTAATGCCTATGAGATGCTCGGTAAAGTTAAGGAATTCATGAGTATTTTAATCAATTTATGTATATTTTTAAATATATACAATAAATTTATTAAATTGAATACAAATGTAGATAACCTTTCCCATAATTTGTTTGACCATTAGATAAAAAATTTAAAATAAGAAATTTTTTTATAGCTTAAAGATGCTCTTCTATTTCCTTTATGAACTCCCGATACAGTAAAACACCTTCCTCAAAGTATATTGGTTATGATATATACTTGTACTATCTTTGATTTATCGTATAGAAATGCTGCAAAAACTTAATAGGTTTGTAAAAAATAGATCACGTCGCTTTTATGTAAAAATGGAATTGGATACAAAAATATAAACCTCAAAAAATTTTTAAAAAAGAAAAAGAAAGTTCCAGAATATCCTTGTATACAAAAAGATGAAATTCGTAAAAGTCGGGTTCTGAATACATCTATCTTTGGGCTTAGATTGCTACCATAAAACCAGATGGTAAAGAAATTTAAGATTGACAATATCAAAAGAACGACAAATATGTTTATAAGTAAAGTGTCTAAGTTTGTGTCGTTATTTTTTTTATAAAATATTGATTATCTATACACAGTGACAATCAATTTAGAAAAAATATGACGGCATTATCTATGACACTAGACTTAGTATCAACCGAGCGTGTTTTCTATTTAAAATTGTAAAGGAAATGAAGAACATCCAGTTTCAACAATCATCCAGTAAACAGTCGTTTTATATGATAAATGTTAAAAAGCATTGTGATCAATTGAATACAATGGCAAATTATGAGTCAATAAAATCCAGTGTAGAAAAGAATGGAGAGGTAATGATAAGATTAGGTACTGGCGAGGAGTTTGAGTTACATAAACATAATGTAAAATTCGATGATAACACAAAGGAAATAATAGTTGATGCATCTGCAGAAACATATTGGATAAATGCTGATAGCATATCATATTATTGGATACATCGAGAGGGTCCAAAGAAAGAATAATTACAATATCATTTCTTAAATTCTTGAATCATATTCTAAAATCTTTTTTTCCAAAAACTTTCAGGTTTAGACATCAAATTATCTGTTAGGCGACTTGGTTCGGGTTCAGGAATTTCATCTCGTGAAACTCCAACTTGGCTCTCCATTGAAAGACTAATTAGAGATCCCTGAGTAAATATAGCATTTAGAGATAGAAAATGTAGTTCAAAAATCTCCCGATATCTAAAATCACCATACGATGAAGAATATAATCATAATAAACAGCATTTTGTAAGATCATACTCTTCATACTCTTCTTAAGCCCATCGTCCATCTTGACTCTAACTCATCCTGATAATACATAATAGATTTGAGAATCTTGGCAGTTTTCAGTTTTATCAATGGGCGTCATATATTTCTTCCAACTCCATCTGGTTCAAGATAAAATTTACCTATTCTAGTATTACCAATTTTTGCTCCATCAACTTTTTCTTTGTCAAATGCAAGTGCCTCGTCTGGTTTACTCATATTCTTTTTTTGAATTTTAGTTGTTTCCATATATAATTATAGTATGATCTACAAATCTTTATTTGATAACATTCACGGATATTTCTAAACTTTGAAAGCAGGAAACGAACAGCCTACTTTTCTTTTTTAATTTATATATTGATAATATAACCTAGTCATGCATGGTAATCTAATTGTTGAGCATATCGGCAATGTACCGAGTATTAGAATTTTAAATTATACACTCAACAAGATGGAAGTGGCAGATATGGGAGAGGTGATTTCTAATAGTAAATAAAAAGATCAATTAATAATAATTTTTTAAACGCGAGAAAAGACTTTACCTTTTATGGTGAAGGAGAAGATGTGATTACACTAGATAACAAAGTGCTTATTCAGTGAAGGAAATTGGAATCATTAGAACTCTATCAAATAACAAGAGATTATGTACATTCTGCATTCTATTTATCATCTATACTGCATAACATAAATTCATACAATTGTAAAATAATTTTACTCAATATATTTAGCTTAGTTACTCCGTGTTAGATCATTGCCTACTATCGTTACTGGTGTTTCTCCTGAACAGTTGAACGATGCATATAAAAATGAAACAGATCCTGACATAAAAGAAAGAATTCTACTTGTTAGGCGTGTTAGGTTTGATAGTCAGGAAGCATCCAAAGTAGCAATAGAAAGAGAATTACACAGATCCAGATGGTGGGCCTACAAGTGGCTCGATAGATTCGATAAACGGGGTTTAGAAGGATTAAAGGACCAATCAAGGAGCGGTAGGCCTCCACTAATTCCACAAAAAAAGATGTTAAAGATAAGACAGGAGATAACTGAAAACCCATCTGGATGGCACACAGCAAGCCAAACAAATAATGGATATAATATATAAAAAAACAGGCGTCAAGTATCATGAAGTACATATCTATAAACTACTTCACAAATGGGGCTTCTCATCAAAGGTTCCAGAGAAGAGATTTGTAAATTCAGATTCAAAGGAGGAGAAAGAGTCCTTCAAAAA
>JBDUES010000115.1:0-2523 GCA_040297625.1 Candidatus Nitrosocosmicus sp.
GACACTCTAGTCTTGGAGTGTAATAACAAATGGATATAATAGAAAATAGGTATAGAATGATAATTGAATCAGAACGTTCAGGTAGAACAATATCTGATGTTTGTACTGTGTTTGGAGTTTCGAGACAAACATGGTACAAATGGAAGAGACGCTATAATGTATATGGTATAGATGGATTAAAAAACCAATCAAAAAGGCCACATAATATCAAAAATGTGAAGGTAACCAAAGAACTGGAAAAGATTATCCTTGAACTGAGACTAAATAATAGATTTGGTCCAATGAGAATAAGGTTCAGATTAAAGAGAAAGTATGGTATTATCTTAAGCACAAAAACCATTTACAATCTTTTAAGGAGACACAATCTCAATGTATTGTCTATCAAAATAAAAAGAAAATACAAACTTTTTGAAATGAAACATCCAACAAACGAGTTGTTGGTTCAGATGGACACCAAAGGACCTTTTTATCTAAAAGGTTCACGAAACAAACACTATTTTATTCATGTTATATAGATGATTGCTCAAGAAAAGTGGTTAGCAAATGGTGTAACAGAAGAACTAGTGAAGAAGCACTACTATTGGTTCTCAAAGAATGGATTGAACTCCACGGTAAACCAATGAAAGTGATGCACATGATGGCGGTAATAAAGAATTTACATCTAATAAATTCAAAAATTATCTTAGATTCCATGATGGAATAAAGGACAAGCAGATACCCAACAAAGGTTATCCACAAGAACAGGAGGGTAAAGTAGAAGCATACAACAAAATAGTCATAGCTGAATTTCTACAAGTAGAAGAATTAATCGATATGAAAGATGGAATAGAGAAATACGAATCATTTGTCAATTCATATAACTATGAAAGAGAACATGGTGGAATAAACGGAATGACACCAGCAGAGAAGTTCATGAAATCTTTAAAACAACCGATATTTATACACTAAAACAGGACAAAAGGTGTAAACCATGTTGGTACATTGTTTTGTCAACCATGTGTGGAAGTACAACATTTAACTATATTCCGAATCATGCAACAAAGCAATTCTAATCCCTTCCTCCATCTTCAACCTCTAGAAAACTCCCTCTCAGTAACTAACATATCTCTTTCAGCGATGGATGGATGAAAACCTACATAGAACATATTTTGATTTGTGTCTATAGCAATTCAGATTCAAAATATTGTTTCGCACACACCCTGCCTATTCGATCGTCTCTATTAACAGCTGTCTAAACACAAAGATACATATTTGTATAAAATATTGACCGCTTTACCTACATGAGTTATCATAAATATTCTACTATTTGCTATTGCTCTTCCTATTTCATGCTCATCTCTAAATGTTGGATTGCTGATTGCCTGCCTTTGTAACCATGACACCCAACTTCCATCAATTTCAGATCTGGTGGCACACTTGTACTGGTGAGAATACAAATTTTATTATTGGACAGTGCTTTGTCATATCTTCTTTTACTTTCATTGACGCATATACTGAGAATATTGTCAAATACAACAAAGCATAGATTTAGAAAATATATCGTCACTGATAAAAAACCCATTAAAAATATTTGAATAATATTTATTGTTTGAGAGTTTATAAACATGATTAGAGATAAATTAAAAATTGTTAAATCAAAATTAATTATCAATCCTTTAATTAATATTTATAAATTGGAGTCATTTTCCGTTACTATGACAATAATAGATTCTTATTATAATGATATCTTTTCTCTTAATATAATATTTTTATTATGTTTCTGTAATATTTATGGGCTTGATCTTGATATTATGAGCATTATGAAAAGGCAGATCTTTTTGTTGTTGAAATCAAATTTGTAATACATGAGAATATTCTACAGTCTACATTTGATTAATTAATTGCTTGCCAACTAAATCGAAGCAAGAGATAAGTTTTCGTTGCCCTAAAAGAATAATGGTATAAAGTATTATATTCCAATATTCTAAAAGAATAATGGTATAAAGTGGTAAATATTAATATCGTGAAATATAATAGAGTAAAGTATCTAATTTTTTATATAAATCCTTTTACTACAATTTGGATATGAATTATAAAACTACTAATACAATTATTGTTACAATAGTGTCAGTGTTAGCAATAATAGCATCAACTTCTTTTTTAGGCAAGGACAAAGTATTTGCACAAAGCAATCTTTTTGATGATAGCAACGGTTTAAACTTTGGCAATTTTTTAAAGGATTTTGGAAATGTGTTGGACAAACCGGGTATACCAAGTAGTAAAACAAGTGGTGCTCCGATTGTATCAGATAATCCGTTTACTAAACTGTTTGGTAACACTCCTAGTAGTAGTTCTAGTGAAAAAAATAGTCCGATATTTATTGATAAATCATGTCACCCCGGTTCTTGTTTAGGCGATAAAGGATTTTACACCATGCAAGGACATCATCATTGTTTCCAAGGAACGAGAGATTGTGTTCAAACCAGCCACTATAAAAGATAAATAAACCATCATCACCTTTCTTTTCTTCATTTTTTTATAGAA
>JBDUES010000116.1:0-13522 GCA_040297625.1 Candidatus Nitrosocosmicus sp.
AATTTTGCAGATAATGCAGTATCAGCAATGAGACTAACCAAAAACATGGTATTCTCAAACCTTGATTCATGGAAATCAGGATTAGAGCAAGCAAAAGATAATTCAAGACACATATTCAATCAAAACGTGAATGCAGCAAAAACATTTGAACAAAATACAAAAGAGGTAAGAGCAGCAGCAGTTAAAGATGCTAATACAAACGTTAATACCGAAACTACAGTCTCTAGCACAACACAACAACAACAATCAAGCAATAAAAAAATATAATCATCTATTTTTCCTGTTGAAAAATAGACATATACATTTTCTAACAAACAAAAAATTAATTTCAATAAAAAAACAGAATTCCGATTACCGATTATAATCCATATATTGAAATAGAAACAAATGGATACGCTCTTAATTATATCTAGAAGTTTTTCTTTTGGTCATCTTTATTTTTTAGATAATTTTCAAAACCCAGATCTTTTAAATTTTTATCTTTCGATATTATTCCTTGTTCCATATGTTTTTTAAATTCTTTTATCTTTGATGACAATTTATTAGAATGAGTGGCTAAAATTGAACAGGCCAAAATACCTGCATTTTTAGCACCATTGATAGCCATGGTTGCAACAGGTATTCCTGGTGGCATCTGTACTATAGATAATAGAGAATCTATGCCATTTATTGAAGATGATGATTTAATTGGAACTCCTATTACTGGTATTGAGGTTAATGAAGCTACCATGCCTGGCAAATGTGCAGATCCACCCGCTCCAGCAATTATGACCTTTATACCTCTTTGTTCTGCATTTTGAGCATAATCAAACATATATGTTGGGGTTCTATGGGCTGATACAATTTTGATTTCGTGAGGAATATCAAAATCAGCTAAAATTTGTGATGCTTCCTTCATAATATATAGATCCGAATCACTACCCATGATAATACTAACAATTGACAAGGTTGTATTTTGTTTTATCTTTGTGTTTAAAATATATTTTTAAGGTCTAGTTTTAGATTTATTTTAAATGATTCTAAAATTCTTAATTTTTTTTTAATATTCATCAAGTATTTACCTCTTGTATGTTAATAATCTGTTTAATTTTTTCTGAAACTTCTATCGGATTTTTGTTTTTAAGAAGAACCGTTATGTGACCTAATTTTCGATGATGCTTTGTTACCTTTTTACCATAAATATGCAATTTAACCCCTTCTATTGAAAATAATTTATCTATTCCACTTATTTCATATGCTCCATTTATTTTTTCGGGCCCAAGCAAGTTGATCATAACTGCATTAGAAATTAAAAATGGTTTTGGAATTGGATAGTTAAGAATTGCTCTTATGTGTTGTTCAAATTGAGAAATAGAACAAGCTTCTATAGTATAATGTCCTGAATTATGGGGCCTTGGGGCTATTTCGTTAACAAGAACGTTGTTGTTCTTGTCTATAAACATTTCTATTCCAAATATTCCAGAGCCTTTTAATGATTCAATGGTTCTAATAGCAAGGTTAGTTGCTTTTGATTCAACTTCATTAGTAATTCTTGCAGGAACGATGGTTAAATATAAAATGTTATCTTTGTGAACATTTTCTCCAATTGGAAAAGAAGAAATTTCACCAGAAGAATTTCTTGCTATCATTATTGAAATTTCGTTTTTAAAATCGATATATTCCTCGATCATACATTGTTTACCTGCAAAATATGAAAAAGCTATTGATATTTGATCTTTATTTTTAATTAAATAATTTCCACGACCATCATAAGAATCTTCACAAGCTTTTAACATTACAGGAAATCCATATTCCAAACATATTTTCTCTAAATGTTTTTCGGAGGTTATTAAATCAAACTTGGGAGTATTTATTCCATTTTCTTTTAGAAATTTTTTTTGACGATATTTATTTTGAATAATAGTTAAAGTTTTTGGAGAAGGGTGAACATGAAATCCGCTTTGAACTAATCTATCAAGAGCTTTAGAATTTGCAAGTTCTATTTCATATGTAATTATGTCTGCTTCTTTTGAGAGATCATATATCTTTTGTTCATCTGAAAAGTTACCTACTATTACTTTATCTGCAACATATGATGCTGGACAATCAGGAGTAGGATCAAGAACAATAACTGTCATGAACATACGTTTAGCTTCTAAAGCCAACATTTTGCCAAGTTGTCCACCCCCAACAATTCCTAATTTTATAGGTTTGATTATTGAGAATTTTTCTTTAAATATTGTCAATTATTTTACTTTAAAAAATAAACCTAGTTAAAAAGTTGAGTCTGTTATTGTGATGTAAAAAGAGCGAAATAGAAGTTAAAAGATCTGGTCTTGTAATTTGTTATTATTATTTCTTTACAAATATTTTTATAGCCTGTGGTGGACAAACGTTTTCGCACGCTAAACAAAATATGCAATCTTTTTCTCGTATCATGAAAGGTTTTTTTTCAGATGAAGGATGACCTGGAGTATCAAGCCATTCATACACATTTACAGGACATGCATCAATGCATGCACCATCTGCAATACATATATCAAAGTCTACGCAAACATCGGTACCCCATACGCCTATTTGTCCTGGTGCATCGTATGGACCCCATACCTCTATTCCTTTGAATTTTCCAACAGGTTGTCTCTTTGATTTAAATCCAATATCAATTGGTCCCTCGGCTGTAGAATGACCGGTACCTGAACCTGTTAAGGAAATTGTTGTATCACCTGATAATGATACACCTTTTGCTCCTCCTCCTACTGATGTCGTTACTGCCTCTGCGGCTACTGCTATTTGAGGACCCGCATTTGAAGCAGTTTGAGTTGATAGAATTGGAGTTGCAACTCTTTCTGATGCTAACTTCTTTAATTTTTCTGCTTCAGCGTTAGCTAATATTTTTTGTCTCTTTACTGGACATAATTGTGAATGTACTTCTTTTATGCTTTGAAAAGTAGTAGGATTTTCATGAAACAATGTAGAGCCACAATCTTCACAAATATATTCGGTAATTGTTGATGACACTATAAGATTAAACGTGAATTGGATATTTATAAATTTATTATATTTAACATTTGGCTCTGTAATGTTAAGGAATTCAATGAGTATTAAATTGAAGCATATCTAAATCAATCAATCTATTAATTTGTTTGACTTCAGCTGAAATATTAAAGACAGGAAATCTTGTCTTAGATTTACTTTATCTAAAATTGTAATTGAATCTTTATATTTTGAGGTGATTTTGAACAAATCAATAGTTTGAAAAAATATAACCACGTAGCATTAGGAGGAACTTTTGATATAATTCATCGAGGACATTTGGAACTATTGAAAAAATCCTTTGATGTTGGTAATTTTGTTGTAATAGGAATAACGAGTGATGAATTTGTGAGTACAAGGTTAAATAAAAAAATTCAAAATTCTTATTATACTAGAGTGCAAAATTTAAAAAAAATCATTGAGAATAAGATAAAGCGTGATAATTATCAAATAACCAAATTAGATGACATCTTCGGACCTTTGATGACCTCTGATAAAATAGATTGTCTAGTTGTTAGTAGTGAAACAGAAGACAAGGGAAAAACAATTAATCCAGTTAGAATTAAATTGGGTTTGTCTCCTATAGATATAATTTCTGTAAAATTGATTTTAGCTGAAGATGGATTGCCTGTTTCTTCAAGCCGAATACGATCTAATGAAATAGATGAAGATGGTTTTAAAATTAATAAATAATTTATATATATTTTATCAAATATTTTTGATACCTTCTGATATATTATTTTTAGAAAAAAGCATTATGTGATAAGGGGAAACAAAATAGATGATTTGATAACCGATTACTGTGATAATCTTAACAATTTAAACGAGGGTTTAGACCCAGAAGTTCTAGCTTATTGGTATAAAAGAATTGAGGATAAATCAAAGGATATGTGTGATAAGGACTTGAGGGAGAAAATTACATTTTCTCAGAATAGATTATTATGGATGAAATTTGATATACTGCTTTCAAAAAGAACAGTTCCATTAGTATTACAAACAATTAGAGATTATGTTCCTTTAATGCCCTTTTCTACCTCATTATATTTTGAAAAAGTATATCAAATAATATTGGATGAGTTCAATAAAGATTTAATTTAAAATGATGAACTTATTTTAAATCAATAAACATTTCATTACCCGTGTAATGTGTTGAGATTACTTTATTTTTATTTAATGATAATTCTGTAAACATTTTTTTGAGCATGAGAGCGTTATCTCGATCTTTAAATAAAATACTGTGATGAGATCCATCTTTTAATTTTACTACTGCCTCGTTTTCAATTACTTTGACTATCTCTATTACAAATAAAGAATTGTCCTTTTGTAGTGTAAAAATACTTGATAATTTCCCAGCCTCGTAACTATCTTCACAAATAAACTTTAAAATCATTATAATATTCTCTTTATTCTGTTATCAGTTATTAATGGATATATGTATCAAAGTTATTATCTATTTTGTTAACTGTCCAGATCTTTTCCGTCAATCATGAATTCTTTGATCATGTCTTTTGCCTTTTCTCTTTTTATTTGGATATTGCTCATAAATGGTTTAACTTTTTTTGTTAAATCTCCTTTACATTCTCCACATAACAAATTTCCTCCCCTGCAATTTTTATATCTGTCAATAGATTCATCTTCAGAATCAAATAGGTATTTCAAATACCAATATACAGGACATATGTCTGCATTTCCTCCTAGTTTTCTTTGTAATGCTACAGTAGGTTGCCCTCCAGTAAAAGTATTTTTCACTTTTTTTTCTAGCTTTTCTGGTTCGTCGATAGTAAATAAGGCCGTCTCTGGTTTTGAAGAAGACATTTTTTCATTACTTGTTAAACCTGGAATAAATTTACTGTGGATTTGTGCTGGTTTGTAATATCCCATCTTTTCAGCAATATCTCTTGTAATTCTCCAATAAGGATCCTGATCAATAGCTGCTGGAATTAATACTGGCGTTAATTTTTTTTCTATTAAAGAAGGAAGAAAACATGGTGCACTTTGGATAGGCGGAAATCCTATCATTCCTATATTGGAAGAATTGGAAAATCCAAATACTGCTTTTGCTGTTGAAAAGGTAATCCTTTTTGCAATTTGAATAGATAGCGGATACAAATAGTTGATATGTTTTGTGTCTATTATTATTTTTGTTTTATCAGGATCAAAACCTATTGCTATTATATCTAAAACATTTTCAAAAGTAAATTTATTTATTGTTTCCAGATCTTTATTGTCGTTGAAAAGAAATTTCTCATCATCAGTTATTTGAAAGATTAATTTAACATCGAATTTGTCTTGTAAATACTTTGTAAATAACCATGGCATTAAATGCCCTAAATGTACAAGACCCGAAGGTCCTCTTCCTGTATAAAGATAAAACTTGTTTCCTTTTTGGTATTCATCCAAAATCCAGTCTAGATCTCTATGAGAGAAAAAAAATCTATTTTTTAAAAAAGGATGCACTTCGCCAGTTATTTTTTTAATTTTCTCTATTATTTCATTAGTTATGACAAATGTGCCGAATTTTTCAATTAATTTATTATAATCTACATCGCCCTCTACTTCCCAAGGGGTTACAGTAAAACTGTTTTTATCTTTGGAATTTTGATTTTTTATATCAGTATGAATATTTTGATCGCTATTATTAAATAAAATGTTATTATTTTCACCTGACATCTTTAAAAAATGTGTATATCTAAAGTTTAAACGTTTAAAAATAATTGCCCAATTTTTCTAATTGACTTGAGTATTAATGCTAGTAGTGATAAAAGCGATCCAAAGTCGTCTAACGATTTAATAAATGAGTCGGTCGTTTCTTTACACCCTATCGAAAAAAAAATTCTTTCAATATTATATTTTTCTAAAGAAAAATGGACAGCAGATAATCAGTTAATTAAAGAAAGTGCATTATCTATTGATCAAATACGAAGAGGTATTGAGTGGTTAAAATTTAAAAACTTGATAACGATTGAAGATAATTCTGAGATTGAAATATCTTTAAAAAATTCATTTTTAGAAAAAGATGATTTTACACTTCCAGAAAGGAAACTGGTAAACTGTGTTAAAAAGGGTAATAGGTATATTATAGATATTATTAAAAGCAATGAATTTAATAATAATAATAAAGAAGTTTTTGCAGCTATAAAATTTGGAAAAAATAATAGTTGGATTGATTTAGAAAATAACTCTATAGTTTTATTACCTGGATCTGAAAATTTATCCGATGAAGAAATATTTATAAAAAAATTAAATCAATCAAATTCATTAATATTTTCTAATTTAAATGATTCGGAGATCTCTATATTTGAAATTTTAAAAAAAAGGCCAAATATTTTAGACCTTGAAAAGATTCCTAATAAAAAATATATTATTTCTGATTTGGGTATCTCTGTTTTTAGCGAACTAACAACTGCTGCCTCTGTTATTGACAGTAAAAGTGTTTTGGAAAGAAAACTTACAGCTGAACATCTGATTAATGGTGGATGGCGAAATTTAGAGTTTGAACAAATAGATGTGGAAGCCCCATTACCGTTATTAAGTTATGGTAAAAAAAATCCATTGGTGGACTTTATCGATGAAGTCAAAGAAATACTAATAGGAATGGGGTTTAGCGAAATCGAAGGAAATTTAACTCAGTCATCTTTTTGGAATTTCGATGCTTTATTTATTCCTCAAGATCATTCTGCCCGAGATATGCAAGATACATTCTATTTGAATTCTCAAAAGAGCATTGATTCAATATTGCCAGAAGAAGATGTCATTAAAAATATTGCCAAGATTCATGAGCATAATTGGCATTATAAATGGAATATTTCAGAATCAAAACCATATGTATTAAGGACTCATACAACACCAGTAACGATACAGTATCTTGCCAAAGAAAAACCTGAGCAAGATAAAGTTTTTTTGATTGGACGAGTTTTTCGAAATGAAAAAGTCTCCTTTAAACATCTTGTAGAGTTTCATCAGGTGGAAGGAATTTTTACAAGCAAGGATGCAAATTTAAGACAATTAATGGGGATTCAAACTGAATTCTATACTAAATTGGGAATCAAAAAAATAAAGTTTTGGCCTACTTTTTTTCCTTATACCGAACCTTCTTTACAATCAATGGTTTATAATGATAAATTTGATAAATGGATTGAATTATTTGGCATGGGAATATTTAGACCAGAGGTTACATTGCCATTAGGAATTAAAAACCCGGTTCTGGCATGGGGTGGCGGTTTTGAACGATTAGCTATGTTAAGATTTAATTTAGATGATATACGAGAACTATATTCTAATAATCTTGCCTGGTTAAAAGGGACTCCAAAATGCCTGTTGTAAAAGTTAGATTGTCTACATTATCTAAATCATTTCCTCATATTCAATTAAAAGAAATAGTAGAAAAATTACCCTATATTGGATTAGACATTGAAGGAATAGATGAAGGTGATGGAATAATAAGGGTTGAATTTAATCCTAATAGACCCGATTATGCATCTGAAAATGGAATATTACGTGCTTTGAGGGGTCTGTTTGAAATGGAGGTGGGCTTGCCTATAATTAAAAATGTTGAAGAATCAGATTATGTTATTAATGTTGATGAAACTGTGGCTGATATCAGACCTATTATCTACGGTTTTGTTGCTAAAAGACAATATTCACTTGATGAATATGAGATCACACAATTAATTTCTATGCAAGAAGACCTACACAATGGGATAGGCCGAAAAAGAAAAAAAACTTCTATTGGATTGCATAATTTGGATCCTATTGTATTTCCATTAAATTATACTACTGTACCCAAAAACTTTTCCTTTATACCTTTAGATACACAAAATGAATTTACTATTGAACAGATTTTAACTAATCTGGATGTGGGAAAAGATTATGGATATATTATCAATGATTCTGATAAATTTCCATTATTGTTTGATTCACAAAAAAATGTTTTATCTTTACCACCAATTGTTAATGGAAATCTAACAAGAATAACTTTAGATACAAAAAATTTATTAATAGAAGTGACTTCTACAAGTGGTAAATCAGCTCACGATGTTCTTTCCATTCTATCTTTTGAGTTATATGATATGGGATTTAAAATTTATTCCATTCAAATAAATTCACCTTTTGACGGACGATCGGAAACACCAATATTAGATCCCTTAAAAATGATGGTACCTGCTGGTTACATCAACAAAATCCTTGGTCTTGAATTGTCAAATAGAGAATTAATTAAATGCCTTGAAAAAAGTAGATGTTCTGGAAAAATTTTGGAGAATGGTATTGAATGTTTTATTCCAAGGTATCGAGTTGATATTTTTAATCCCATTGATATTTCTGAAGAAGTTGCAATTGGTTACGGTATTTATCGATTTGACACATCTTCTCCTTCTTTATATTTTTCAGGAAAAAAACATATTAATTCTATGATTTTTAATAGCATCAGAGAAATTTTAGTAGGTTTAGGTTTTCTTGAAATAATTAATACAAATATTATTTCAAGGAAAACTGTCGATGATTTTTTTATAAAAAATGATGATGATGACAGTAATATAATTTCAATTGGAGATTCGAAGAATTCTGAATTCGAAATCTTGAGAAATTCTATCATTCCATCTATGATGATTACTCTCTCTAAAAACATCCATGAAAAATATCCTCAAAAGCTTTTTGAAATCGGAAAAACCTTTCAAATTCAAAATTCTAAAATTAAAGAAGAATGGTCTTTGGGTGTTGTTATAGCCCATAATAATACTGATTATTCTGAAATAAAATCCGTATTAGAATCTCTTATAAAGTATTGTTTCAATAAACATATCAAAACTCCTCATTTTAATTTTGAATATTATCTGAAAGGACATTCTGCTAAAATATTATTAAATGAAAATGATATAGGTAATATAGGGGAAGTTTATCCACAGGTACTTGAGAATTTTAAGTTAAGGACCTTGGTTTCTACTTTTCAAATTAATCTTGATAGTTTGATGGAACTATTACATTTAAAAAAAATAAAATATCTATAGCGAGTTATAATATTTTATTTTACAAATAACAAAACATCTTTTGAATTTTTTTAATATTAATATTTATTTATATATTTTTAATGAAGAGTAAAATCTATTAGTTTGATTTATATTAAAATTAAATGTTTATCTTTTATATATTTTTCCCATTTATAGAAACATAAATAGACTGATTCTATATAATATTAATCGATAGAATTTATATTTTAAATGATAATTCTAGTAGTGGTTATGGTAAAATTAATGTTATTAATTCTATAGTTGTTTTATGACCATCTTAAAGTTCCGCATAACAATTATAACGCAAAATAATGGAAAGATATTTCAAACAGTAAATAAATAATCGCTTTTGATTGTATATTTTATAAATTAAAAAATTTGGAAAAAAAGACAAAAAGTTTAGATCGATGTCAAAATAGTTCGGAGAATTGCTGTTGAAAGTAATTGTTTAATCATGTATGGTTGGTAAAATTATAAATATGAAAAATATATTAAAAGAAAATGATTTTTGAAAGCGTAGTTTAGCGTTTTTAAACCATCTTTGCAAATGCAATATGCTAGAAATTTGTCATAATCCGATAAATACAAAATAGAGAATAAATAATAATAAATTGCTTTTTCGTTTACATTTGATTATCTTGATAATTATATTAATGAAGGAATATTACAAATCTATAGTGAATAACCAAAGTTCGTTTATAGAAATAATCCATCAAATCCATTTATGATGCTTAAAACCGATATTAACAACATTTCTACAGTATGCGAAATTATGTTATTTAGTATACCTATGATAAAAAGATAATAAAATATAATTTTAAAATATAAATATCAATTCTAAGCTTCTGCATTTAATTCTTCCAAAATCTATGTTAACTTTAGTTATGTAATTTGGTATTTTTAATCTTGAGAAATTCTTCATATTTTCAATATCGAGTAAAAATATAGTTAGAGTGAAATTATAAATAATTTTTTTTGACAATTTAACTTTATTGAATAATTATTTTCATTATTGTTATCTTTGTTAACAATTAAAGCTTGAAATTTAAATAACCGATAAATAAGAGTAATATTAAACTATGTTATCCCCGTCAGAGAGTGCACAATGAGTTTTACACGTAGTGTAAGGCTAACTATGATTTGTAGTGGGTCAGAGGCGGGGTACAATTATGTTTATTTAAGTAAAAATATATTTTGATAATTTTATTTTAAACCTTCAAGATGTCCTTCTGTGTCTAATTTTTCGGCATGAGCACTTATGTATCTCCAGATGATGTCTGCTTTATCTGATTGAAAGTCCCATGGTGCAATTAATACTAGATCATTATCTCTTATCCACATTCTTCTTTTAATTTTTCCTCGAATTCTGCATGTTCTGACTTTTCCATCATTACTTTTAACAATTATATTATCTCCACCAACTAATTTTATCACTCTACCAAATAATTCCCCTTCATGGGGCATAACTAATTCCTTTAAATGGGCTTCATTTAAAACCTTTCGTTTACCTATTTTAAATCAATTATATTGCTCTTCCTTGAAATAAATACTTTATCATTTTTGAGTTCAGCTTATTGAGGGACCTGAATTGATATGAAATTAATTTTTAAAGAGACGTTTATTCTACTAAAAAATTTTATGTTGATCTATTTTGTTGACTTTGTCTCTCTTTCCTACAATGAAGGTAATACTTTCTTCTTTATTTTTAGGTCTTTTGACTGTATTTGTTGTTCTATATGTAGCCTTTTTGTTATTTAGTATATCTTCTGTGGATTTGATACACACTTTCTAATCTGTGGCTCAATCTTTTAGATGTCTGTATAAATGTTAATTTGATCCAAGTCAAACAAAAGCAAGATGGTGTACAAGTAAGTTTAAGACGATAGTAAATAAGTAGCATTATAAACCTATTTTTAACATCTAGATAATGTCTTTCTCTAGGATCTATAATTTGTTTTATTTTATCTTTTCTTTTTGGTAATGATGATGATAGGCGTTGTCTTTCGTGATTGTCGTATCTTTTTGTTGTCTCTTTATCGTAGATGTCATCGAACTCTTTTACTGTTAGATCCGTGAGTGATTTTAATAGTATTGGTTTTTTGGATAACCTGTCATAGGAATGCAATGAAAGAACTGGTTGATTAAAAATTAATGGTCATAAGTCTAATTATTCTAATTATGCAGGAAATTTATTGTATTGTTGACAAATCTCATTATAGTCAAGTGTCAAAGTTCTGATCCAAAGAGATTTCTACTTGTAGGAACAACTTAATAATTAGTTAAGATATCATAAATAAAAGAAATGGGGGTGTGGTGGATCATACCATATTTACTGCCAACTTTTTATATCAAGACAACAATATGGAAACAATTGTAGAGTCCCCCAAAGAAGTGTCAAAATTTGCAAAATAATACCATTTTTAAATCTATCCACAATTTCCAAATCTTCGTGAAAATATATTTTTTTATTATTAAATTGTAATCTCATTCAATCAATACTATGAATAGGAGTTTGACAAAATAATGGGGAGAACACATAATTATTTTTGAACATGTAATTTTAGTCATGTTTTAACAAGAGGATTATAATACGCTAAAATAATTAAAGAATTAATAAATAGTAATCAAATAGTGAAAATAATCGAAATTAAAAGATGAAAGGACTTGTCGAGTTTATTTTACTATCTATAGGTGCAATATTGGGTGCTTTTTTAAGATATAAAATTACTTCAATTCCTTTTATCTTTGGCATTATTGGATCAAATGTATTTATTGTTAACATGATTGGAAGTTTTATATTGGGTGTTTTTTCTGTTTTATCTATTTCATTAAATCTAGATCCAAAATATTCTTTTTTAATGGCAATTGGATTTTGCGGCTCTTTGACAACTATGTCATCATTTGCTTTAGAAAATATAATACTGTTTGAAAATAATCAATTATTACAGATGGTGATAAATACGGTATCAAATGTGATTTTGTCATTCTTATTTCTGTACCTTGGAAGAATTCTAACTCTTCAAATATTACCGTAAAAGATAAAAAAAGAAATAAATCAACCTTAAAAACATCCATTTGCAAAATTAAAATTAATAATAAATTTGTAGATTTTGTTATTTTATAATTAAAACTTTTATTTGATCTTTTGTTAATGATATCATAGGGATAATCATCCAATGGATAAATATATTTAATTTCAAAACATAAACATATCTGATAAAAACAAAAATATAAAAAAATTTTCAAAATTATATCGTATAAATGAGCCTATCCTAAAAATATATCTCAATAAATGATGATACTACAAGATAGTTGCACCAAATCAAGATAGTTCTCTATTGCTTTCTTTTCATATCGGATGAACAGATTTCTGAATCTATTATGCCATGAATTTGTTCTCTCTATAACCCATCTTCTTGCAGGATATCTTTTAATGGATATTTTCTCGTGGTCTACTTTTTTCTCTCCTCTTTTTCTTTTATATGGTATTTGAGGAACATATCCTCGTTTGATAATTTGCTGTTTTACTGATTTAGAACTATGTGCTCTATCAAGGCATAGATACTGTTGTGTATGTTTTCTTCTCTTTCTCTTTGTTCTCCTTTCTTTTGTGACAGATGATGAAGTAGGTCGTTTGACAATTACATTATCGATAGCATCTGTCACTGCTTTTACATCATGATTACTTGCTGATGTTATAATAGCAGAAAGCGGGATACCATTTTTATCTGTTAAAATATACCTTTTTGTGCCTAGTTTACTTCTATCTGTGGCGGGATTACTTCCTTCAGTCTTCGCCCCCCTAAAGGCGACTTTATAGATATATACTGTCAAGTGTTGCTGTCATATCCATTTGATTCCTTTTTTGTTATCATATAATTTCAGTAAACTAGTCCATATTTTCCTAAAATTGTCTAACTCAATCCATTCCTTAAGAAATCGTCTGTGACATGTAGAACAGGAACCATATTCTTTAGGTATACTGACTAACATAAATACGCTAATTCACTCTCCTCAACAGATACTTTACTATATTTAGGTTGAAGTGCCTTGTCCTATAATATCTAGAAATTGATGATTTCAAATCGGTAAATTTAGGATAGTATATTGATACTAACAAATCATACTTTCCCTGTCTCTATCAACATTCTTCAACGGCATTAAATTCAGGTGAACCTTTTGGGAAATAGACTATCATTAAAGAATCCTTATTCTCCTTCAAATATTTCTGTACCTTATTTGATTGATGCTGACGTGCCCTATCTGTAAACATGACAACCTTCTTTCCAAGCCGTTTCTTTCCTTGTTTCAAATAGTCAAGAAAAGTGTCCTGGTTAAACATATCGTACTGTCGAAATAATTGTTTGCTTTCTCTAGTAAGTGTACCAAAAACACACGTCCTTTGATGTGAGCCTGTAACCGTAACTACCGGCCTGATCCCTTTTGGAAGCCATAATTTTTTTCTAACACATATGTATATCATGTACTAATATTGATTCATCCTG
>JBDUES010000117.1:0-11464 GCA_040297625.1 Candidatus Nitrosocosmicus sp.
TATTTCTTTTTCATAAAGAAAAAAGGCCGCGTTAAAAAGATTTTTGCCTTCCAATGCCGGATTTCTGTCGGGAGAACCAATGATAACGCCAATAGTATCTGCATGCTCCTTTATTTTCTCAATGCTGTTAAAACATTTGTCAATAAAATAATTTTCCCAGAATTCACTCATTTTAATATTCCTCTTTTTATAATATTCTGATATTTAATCCAACGCATTTGGACCAAATCGCATTTCTATTTCACCATCATTAGTGGATTTTACCGTTTGACTTTCTAATTCTTCAAGTAAGTATTTGATTCTATCATATGCTTTTAAATTTAAATAATATCTAAATACATCAGCCCATTTAGGAGATCTATACTGTCTAACATAAATGCGTAAAGTCTTTCTATTAGATCCTTCTCTTAAAGAGATTGTATGTATAGCATAATGAAATTACCTGTTATATTGTGCCCACGTATTGATAAATTTTTTTTTGTAGAAATGCTTTGACACCCTACAAACTTGACTTACCGGTTAATATGAACAGTATGAAATTATGTTAGCCAGTATAATTAATTTTTTTTGTGAATTCGAGCAAGATAAGCCAATTTTTAAAAGCAATGATGTGATTTGCTATTTATGGTGTTAACAAAGTCAAAAGCAATTATTTCCATTATGTTTATTCTCTTTTCTCTTTTTATGGTTGGTAATAATAAAATCATCTTTGCTACATCCAACGATACGATTTCTCTTCATTTATCAAAGGGATATGCAGACGGAAGTATAGCACTGTTTATTGCAACTGATTCTTCAGACAAGCAAACTGCTGCTTCTATAAATTACAGTTTGGGACATACAATAAATTATGTACCCATATTAACATCGATTCCAAAATTATACCTTCAACAAGGATATGATTTTCTTAATGGAATAAAGGGAGAAGGACATTTTGGATTTCAACTTCCTGTTGCATCTGCTTTACCAGGGGATAAGAATTACAGTCCATTGGTTCAGCTCAACTTTATAAAATGGAATGAAAATGCAAACCCTCGGGTTTTAAAGTCATCAGGGGAAATCGAGCAAGCTCAAAGAAATGGTGAAATTCAAATTATAAAAACAAATATTATTATTAACAGTCCAGCAATACCGTAAAAGTGATTTTTTTATATATAGGTATTTAAAAAATGTTATATTTTTTTATTTCTTCATTATATCGATTTAACAATCGCCATGGATGATGTGCAATTTCAATGACAGTTCATTTTACACCATAATATTTGGAATATAGAAAAATTTTTAGTTATTCTATCACAATCAAAATAAAGTATCATATAAAGTAAAATAATAATTGATATTTAAAAAATAAAAATTAACTCCTTTAACAATTTTTTATATGATTATTATCAGGTTCTTTTACATATAGATAGTTGGTACTTGTATTGTATCCAAGGTCAGACATTTTTAAAACTTTAAATCCATTATCATAAAGATACTTCATTTCGGTTGAAAATAAGCCTACCTCTGTTACTGACTTGTTTGGTAGATACTGAAGTTTACCATCTAGTATAAAGTCATGATATACATCTATTGGAATTGCGTTTATACATCCGTTTTTGTTATACTTTTCTTGAAGATTCACTTCTTCAATGAATTGCGTTAACATCTGTGAGCTATTAATGGGTACAGATACTTGATTTGGGCCTTGTGATTTTGGACGATCACTCCAATTTCTGATATCATATCTATTTTCATATGTTAATATTCCATTTTTACTAAAAGGCGTGCAACTATATTCTATTTTATAGCCATTACAATGTAAAAATGCCAATGGTGCATCCCCACTTCTGGCCAAGTCATAGTATCTTGAAACAGCATTAACTATTGTGACATTATTATTTCCAGTGCTAGCAGGATATGCAAAAATAGTGGAGTTAATTCCATGATTTAAAAGGCATTGCTTTGATCCAGCCACTTCATATAATAAATCTTGCTGGGGTTTAAAATTAAGATTAGTGTGGTTCATGGTATGTGATTCTATGTCATGACCTTGCTGCTGTAAGGTATTGATATCCTGCCAGCTCATACGGGATTTATCCTTGCCCTCGGTGCCCTTATTCACATAGGAACAAATTGTAAAAAAACTGCCCTTATACCCATATTTATCCAAAATTGGTTTAGCTAAAGAGAATTGACTTTTTGGAGAATCATCAAAACCAAGGATTATTACTTTTGTACTATTATAGCCTTTTTCGTTGGGCGGCAATATTATATGCAATGTACTGTAGGCTATCTGAATTGAAAACGCCTGGAGTATAAAGGTCCCATAAATTATTAAAGTTAATGTAAAAAGTGAAAATAAAACTCTTTTCATCTCATTTACGTTGATGTTCTGTTAATATCCTTTATATAAATATAATTTAATTTGGTATAATACCAATATCAGTTATGGTTAATGTTTATTCCAGTCTCAAAAGATACTTTATCTCTATCGAATAGATTTATGGTAGTATATTCTGCATTTTTACTATAACTTACATTAGGATTATTAATAATTTAAGGTACCTGAATAGAGGATAGGACATAACTCCAATTTTATTATGGTGTATTTGATTGTTTTTATAGTGTCTATGAATTGTTGCAGTATTTGTGTATTATTATACGAATAACATTTACTCTAGCAAGTATCCTTTGATGATGAGTATTTATCATCAACTGCCTAAGAGTCCAATTCTCTTTTTGAATATCTATTTGCAAAAGTTAATTTTCCATCATTAGAACAAGTTGTACAATCACTATGAGGGTGTTTCTTCCACCCATCATAATGCATAAAAGTAGGTGGAAAACCACTCCAGTATTGGTTAGATCATACTATTTAGAAACGCTATCAACTACGGATAAATTATCCATCCTTAGGTAAAAGGATACTCAAAGATAGATTCATTAATTCCACAAGTAACAAGACATTGCTTTAACTCTCCACTTTCATAGTTTAAGGTTGATATACCATCTAACTTATGTGTTCAAACCTTATCGAAAATTTTTCTCTATATTTTAGAAATCCATAGTTTGTGTACTTTTACTAAGTGGTATAGTAATAATTTGTTTAATTGTGTCCGGGTTAAAGTTTTTTGATTTTATGTCTATCCATCCTATCCTTTCTAATCCTATTATATCTTGAAGTTTCTATGCCTCCTGTATCTATACAATATACACATCTCAAAGAAAGTAGAATTAATCCCTAGTTATTTAGAAATGCTTTGGAGTACAAAGGACGGGATTTCGTAAGGTCGTTAAAAATTTATAACTATTACTTTATTACTGATATTACCACTACTATTGCTGTTGCTAGTGCTGTTACTGTTACTGTACTGCAATTGACAAGTTGGGTAATGTTAGAGATAGTATATAGTTTTTTGTTATAGTTGTGGGTTTGTAAATAGATAAAACAGAATCTTGATAATGATAATGACCTGATGACAATGATTTCTTGAATCCATTTAAAGTGATAGCTAAACTAACGGGTATACCAGATAATAATATTAAAATCAATACAATTGCTATATCTTTTAGCAAATATGCGCTAACCTAAAAATGGATCTTTATTCTTTATATCACAATTTTATGGTAAGCGTACTAATAATAATTGGTATAAGATGGATATTGCAGATATGATCAATTTAACCTGGATCATCACGATTGCCTCGAACTTTACTACATTTTAGTAAAATCATAATTAATTTGAATTTTGAATAATTTGAAAACCAACTATGAAATGAATTGTTATAAATGATCTTTTGCTTTAATAAAAGAAGATGTGGGAGATAATGTAATAATGATGTAATTTATTAACAAAATAATTCCAAATATATCTTGAGGTCCTAAATTGTTCTGATGTCAGACTCGTCTTCTACTATAATTGTTTATCCAATGATTATTCATTTACTAGATTATTTTGGTACAATGGCATTTGCAGTTACAGGTTCATTCAAAGCAATCGAACAAAAATCAGATATCGTCGGAGTTATCATTCTTTCAATCATTACAGGTCTTGCTGGAGGGATAATTCGGGATATTATATTTGGTAGGTATCCACCAACAGCTATAGTCGATCCAGTTTACCTTTTGATAACAATTTCAACTGGAATTACAATTTTTTTCCTCCATCCTAGACTAAAAAAACATTGGAATCTTTTTATAAAATTTGATGCAATAGGGCTTGGTGTTTTTACTGTAATAGGTGCAACCGTTGCTTACACATTGTTTGGACATAATTTTTTAATTATGGCATTTGCAGGGATTTTAACTGCCATAGGCGGCGGGATATTACGTGACGTATTTGTTAATGAAATTCCGATTGTATTTGTCAAAGAGCTTTATGTCACAGCAAGTTTTATAGGCATAATAATTTTCTATTTGCTTTTGATATTAATTGACTCTAGTATCGCTGCTATTATCGCAGTAATTTCTACAACTTTTATTCGCTTATTCGCAATAAAATATAAGTGGAATTTACCACGGTCTAGAATTTAATATATGATAAACAAAAGAGTTTAAAGGCAAAGTATCCTTATAATTGAGGTCAGGACATGATTAGTTTCATTCATCTTGTAAAGTTTGTCACCCCACATTTTCAGAAAATTATAGAATAGTTATAGTCTTTTGCTTTTTTTAAAACTTTTATTTAATATCATATAAAAGTCCTTTTAAAATAGAGAAACAGTGTTATTCAATATAGTTGATCGGGTAGAAGAGAGAAATACCTTTGTAATATAAGTAAGACAGTTCATTATACCTTTAAAATTTTTTTAATTCATGATAAAAAATATTTTTATTTATCAAGATGGAAATATGGATTGTGCCCATTAAAAATAAACTTAATTATTATAAAATGCCAATAAATGATTTTTATGAAGGCAACTCTTTTATAAATATACAAATATCTTTTATTTTACTACTGTTACAATATTGTTGGCTTTATTAGCGATTTGAATCCAAATAGAAATAGTCCATGTCCATGTGGAAGTAAAAAAAAATTCAAAAATTGTTGTATTGAGTTGTATCATGAAAGATTAAAATGGAATGGTTTAGAGGAAGGTCTAAGAAAGAAGGTCCAAGATTATTGGGAAGAATTCTATTCTGATAAATATACCAAAGATGCAATATTATATTTTGATAAAGATATTGACTGGGATGACATTAATGAAAGAAGATTATTTTTTGATTGGTTTATACATGATTATGTAATAAAAGAAAATGGAAAATCGGTTACTACGATTATTCAAAGATTTGTAAAAGATTGTCATGATCATCTTGATGAGCAAGAAAAGAAGACTTCAGAACTATGGGCGGATTCTGCTTCTAGGTTTTACGAGGTTTCAGATATAAAAAAAGGAAGCGGCTATACCATTACAGATGTGTTTGATAATCAAGAAAAACATCTCTTTATGTTTGACCGATCTTCTTCTTTTACAATAAGTAAATATGATATACTTTATACCAGGCTTTACTATGTAGGAGATATAATAAGAAACAGTGGGAGTCTAATAGTACTGTCACGTCGTTTTTTGCCAGTCATAAAAGAATACGTACGTTCATCTTTTAAAATATTTGTATCAAAAAGAAATAAAGAAAATAAATCTAACTTTGAGCATGAAGTTTTTGATTTAAATGACTATTACAGAAAAGAAAGTCTTTCTTTAATAAAATATATGGATTCTTTGAAATTGCAGCCAGTTATTACTACTGCTCAGGGCGATCTTTTAGTTATATCGAGGAGTTCTTTTTTAATAAAAAATAAAAAGAGGCTTTTATATTTATTAGAAAACTCAAAATACTTTGTAGAACTTGAAAATGAAGGAAATGTGTTGAGATATGACTGGGTCAAAGAATTGGAAGAAGGCAAGTTTGATTTTCTTGTTAATGATGCTCATAAAAAATATAACAATAATCATGATAAGGATAAAGTTAAAGATAAACAAAAATCAGATATTGATAATCTTTCCGAGGAAATAGCATTAAACACAATACTCTGGGTATCTAAAGGTGATGATGGTCCTCAAGAACATAAAGATATCTCTGATGTATATAATAGTGGTGATAGTAGTGGTGGTATCGGTAGCAAAAATGAAGGTCGCTACATTCCTTATCAGGTTCTTGGAAACTTATCCATAAATGGAAAAATCCTGGAAATAGAATGTTTATCTGATTCCCTTCTTTATCAGTGCAATGACCTGATTCAATCACTTGCTGGTAAATACTTGGAACATGTAGGTAATGTGTATAAAGACATATCATCATCAGGTTTGAATGCAGAATCGACGGTCGATTTTATGGATGCTTATGAACATTATCCTAATAATTCTGATGATGATGATGATGATTTAGATATAGGGGAATCAGATGCAAAAGAGATAGAGAGGTCTTTTAAAAAAATGCTAGAAAATTACTATGAGAACTGGATTAAAACAAAGATACCATCACTAGGAAACAAAACACCCTTGCAAGCTGCAAAAACAAAAAAAGGCAAAGAATTGGTAAGAGAATTATTAAAAGTGATGGAAAATGATTTTGCAAGAAATAGTAAAAGTGATTTACCGCCTTTCCCATTTGAAAAAGTAAAGGAGAGATTAGATGTATAGATTAATCTTTACTTTTTAAAGAATAGCTCATCATCTTATTTCTTCTTTTCTTATTCTTTGGTTTTGGAATTTTTTGTTATATGTACAAACTATAAAAGTCATAGACCTGAAAACATTTTCTCAACTTATTCTGTAGGGTTCCAGTCTTTTGAAATTTTGAATATTTTTATTTATCTTTTCTTATTTGTTTCTGTTTCCGTCGTCTTTTGTCTCTCATCCATTATCATTTTTTCCTTTTCCTGTATTATCATATAGTATAAAAATAGGTAAAGGCATCGAAAATTGGGAAGATAGATTAATTTTATTATTATTGATATTAGTATTGCGGTCCAAAAATCCTTTACAATATAATATTCTCTGATTTATGGTATTTATAACAGATATTGCTATTTGCAAGTAGTTCGCAAGATCTTGTTTTTGTTTATCCAGATCAACCACCTCTTTCTGTAATAAATCATGTTTTTCCTGCTGGACCTTCATCGCTAACTTGATACCACCATATTTTTTTAGTTCATCTGTTAATAACTTGCAGTATTCTGATCTGTTGCTTGTAATTTTATTGTGATTATTTGTTGTATTTTCTTTTCTATTATCTTTGATGATACTGCTACTGCTACTACTGCTACTACTACTGCTGTTTTCGTTTTGAGGGCCAATACTATAACTATAATTACCTAAATCCGTATTATTTTTTGTACAAATATCAACTAGTTGATTAATACCTATAATGTCCTGCTCACCTATGCCTTTTTGAAAAAGATTCGATATGGTTGGTCCAATTGATGGTTCCAGCCTAAACATGAGGCGAATATTGTTTATTTTATTATTCAGTTGATCAATTTCCTCCTTTTTTTCTTTTACTTTGGATTCAAATCCAAGTTTATTGTCATATTCTTTTTCAATGTCATCAAGAAATTTAGATACTGCTTCTTGATGTGAAATTTTATTAGCCTCTGCTATTTCTAAAATTGTATTATAAAGTTGCTTTAACTCTATGAGTCTCAAATTCCTATTTTCCAGCTGGTAATAGATATCCATGGTTTGTTTATGTTGATATGTTTGATCCTGTAAATATGACAGGTTCTTGTTTAACTCTAATTTTTGACTATACAGTATCTTTAATTCATCATTCTCTTTCTTTATTTCATCGTCCAGTGAGATGGCGCTTATATATTTCTCCATTATTTTCGATGCATCAAAGCCATTTTTTTTAAAATCGTTTATAACAGAAGTAAACTTTTCAAAATCATCATCTATTTTTATAGAGTATCTTTCCCATAGCCCTCTTTTTAAATCATAAAATTAATCTATGTACCGCATAACATATTTTTCTTCTTGTTTTGTTAGATCAAATTCAAATTCTATTTGTTTTCTTTTTAATTCTAATATTTTGGTATCCTTTTCTAATGCTTTATTATAACGTGCTAATTCAATACATTCTTTTTTCTTTTGAACTATATGACGAGATAATTGTGAAATAAATGGAGATTCTATTTGGAACTGAGAACCGCTTTTTTGTTTTGGGGGATTGATAGTGGATGCGATATTGTTTTTTATAATCTTGTCGGTGGAATTAGGATTATTGGTGGTGGTGGTAGTAATGGCATCATCAGGATTTTTTGAATTGGCTCTTAATTCGTATTCAATCGTCTCTACCTGAAAAGTGGATGGATTTATCATCTTTAAATCAAAAGCCCCTGCTGCTGCTGCTGGTTTTTTATCATCCACTCCTACTATTTTTTCAATTTGCTGCTGCTGCTGCTGCTGCTGCCTATCTATAAAGGATGAATTATCCAAAGGAGGAGAATAACAGGAAAATAAATCTTTAATCCATGAAAATATAATAGCTGGTTTAATTCCAAAATTTTTACAATTCAGATACATATCCTGCACAAAAGTGGAAAATTCCAGTTGGTTTTTTCCATTACCATTGTTTCCACCATCATCGGCCATTATGTAATCATGTATATCAGCCGTATCACCATCCTCTGCAACACCGAGATTTTGCATTAATTGTACCATTCTATAGCCTTGAGAGCATTGACCAACGGAAATGCCTGATTTTTTAACCTCAGTAGCAAAATCCCTTAGTTCTTCAACATTGGGTATATCTATTCCATGCCTCCATTCTTTGATTACATTGGATACCTTGCCTGTAGATATTCCAGTTTCTTTAGATATTTGGTCCCTGGATTTACCATTAAGATATCCTTGTATCACCAGGTGGTTAATAGAGCGGGATGAGTATGTCAATCCTTTTTTACATAGTATAATAGAGCTAAAAGCTTTATAAATAAAATAAATCCTAAAATTATCAAACTATTCGACATCCCGTCATTTCTTCTATCAATCCGTCATTTCTTCCGTCAATCCGTCACAAAAACCGTCATTTTTTGTTTTTGCTCAACAATGAGCGTGATTTAAGCATGATAAAGGAGTATGTTCTGATTGCTCATACCAATAATAGTTGTATATAATTTGAAGAATCGTCTTATCAGACAGGTATTTAGGCCACACTAATATAAAAATTACAGAACTCCTGAAAGATATATCGAATATCATATCTTATTGCGTATGACAAACGCATCTACCTTTCGTCATGCTATAGATGCTACAAAAAATATCCTTATCTAATAGCAAGAGTATGACAATGGTGACGAACCTCTGCTTCACACTATTTATTTAAAAGATTCAAGAACAATGAACAATAATTATTGTCTATTTCTTTAGTAATAGTAAAATCATATAAAAGAATGACTCGGGGTTGCTCATAAGGTTTATTTTTTCTTTTTCTTTTTTGCTTTTTTTTATAAATTTCCAATTTTATATATTAATCTATAAATCGCACGATGATTTGCCAGATTTATTTGATCTATAGTGTTTTTTTTCCACGAATACGCCATTTTATAGTCCGGTAATGGAATATACTCGCCTCTCCTCACATCCTGTGAAATAGAAGAACATGATCTTTTGTCATTAGAATTAGAATCAGAATGAAAATTAGGGAAATGAACAAAAGTGTAAAATGGCTAGCTTTTTTTCTCTAATTTTTTAAATCGCTTTTAAGAGCGATTCGAAGTCATTCGTACTTTCTTTTTACTAAAATTTATTACTATGAGTATTTATAACTATTTTAAAAAAAATCAAGGAATCTGGTAAAATTTTTAACTTTTAGATAAATCTAATTACTGATAATCGCTTTTTCATATCGGTATTGTATAATGTCTTTAAATACAGTTTGAACGTGTTATTTTATAAGGTAAGGTGATAGCCGCATATAGATTGGTCTCGTCAATTACCTGTAACTGCAAAATTTAAGACTACAAAAAGATTAAATCATATCCATATATTATAGACATAAAATTATATGAAAATCCGTGTTACCTGACAATTGTCTCTACCCACCAAATGATTTATAAATATATAAATACAGTTTAAACATAACTTATTATTGTGGTAAAGACTATCACAATCAAAGAGGACGTATTCAATAAACTAACATTGCAAAAGGGGAAGGATGAAAGTTTCAGTGATCTGTTTGAAAGGCTATTAGAGAATCAGGTTAGCGGCATCCAAACACTAAGAAGGTTGAGGGGCTCGGTAGAATTTTAATTGAGATCATAAATGAAGAGGGCATTAAATCAGATTTTTGATATAATCCAGAGGAAACAAGTTTGATAATTATAGATACTGATGCTTTAATTGAAGTCTTAAATAAAAAATCAAAGAAAGGGCAAGAAATTTATGAAAAGATGGAACAGAATAAAGAAAGCTTTGCAATTACATCCATAACACTATATGAAATTCTGCATTTTTTCATGAAAATGAAAATGAATACTTTTCCACCATTACACCTGTTACAAGTATATGGATTTTCTAAAGAGGCTGCACAAAAAGCGGCAGAACTGGTAATAGAATTAGAAAAAAAGGGAAGAAAAGTAAAGGCAACAACTTTGATGATATCTTCAATTGTTATCAATGAAAACGCGATTTTATGTACTTTGAATAAAGATTTTAATGAACTAAAAGATGCGGGATTGAAATTATTTTTGGGAAATTAAATATGTTTTATAAAATGTAGTCTAGATAATAATAACTTTTAATTTGATGATGAGGAAAATATTTTCAATGTTTTTATATTCTTTTTTTGAATTTTTTATTATTTTGTTATTATGACATAATTTTCATACATATACTGTCTAACACAAATTCGTCAAGTCATTCTATTAGATCCATCTCTTAATGAGATTGTATGTATAGCATAAGGAAATTACCCGTGATGTTGTGCTCACATATTGATAGATTTTTTTTGTAGAAATGCTTTGACATCCTACAAATTTGACTTACTGGTTAATATGAACAGTATGAAATTATGTTAGCCCGTATAGTTAGAGCAAGTATCAAATATTTTTTTCCTTAATCTTTATTTTTATGCCTAAATTAAATGTGAAAACGAGCAAACATAAGTATCAATATAATGTAGGTAATACTTTAGTAATAATTTCTCTGATACCTTTTTATAGACATACACACTCAATTTAAATTTCTATTATTGTATTTTTTAATATAATGGTATCAAACCAAGATAAAAATACTTTAGTAAAAAGACAGTTACTGTTCGATACCAAGATGAAGAAGAAGAAGGGGGGTTTAGTGGCCAATGTCTTGAATTACCAGGAGCAATAAGCCAGGGAGAAACTATTGAAGAATTAATAGATGTATGAAAGATGCTACTATTAATCTAATTTTTGAATCTATAAAGCAAGAGGCATGCAGATCTAATAGATAAAAAATCGCTAGTTATTGAACTTGAGATCTCTTGCATAATTAGAAACATTTCA
>JBDUES010000118.1:0-4555 GCA_040297625.1 Candidatus Nitrosocosmicus sp.
AGAAAATATAATACAACAACAACAACAACAACCAGAAGAGAAAAAGGAGAAGAAGAAAAAACAGTTTGATTATTAGGTAAACTGTAATATTTTAAAATACAAAATATTCATTATGTCTCAATCTCAATCTCAACCTCAACCTCTATTATGTGAAAACTATCAAAAAGGTATCCCTCATGACTTGCAAATAGTAAAGGAGTGTGCTTGTCCATGTTCTGATGCAGTTAGAGGGGATCATGTGATTTGAGCAATAATAAATCTTTTACAATCAATAAATAACTACTATTATCTTTTAAAATCTGTATTATTTCTTTTTTTAATAATTTGATATAAATCTCTTTAATTCTTGTTTACAAATGCTACTATCTGTCTTATATATTTTCTATTTCTACGTCAATCAGTATAGACATTAGATCTTTAGTATTCAAATTTAATGATCAATATATACAATCTTATAACATTGTATAAAAGATAGATACGCAAATCCAAATGAACTATACCACTTAGTATAAGTACACAAACTATGAATTTCTAAAATATAAAGAAAAATTTTCGATAAGGTTTGAACACATAAGCTAAATGGTATATAATGGAGACTCAATTATTCAAAATCACTTATAAAGTATTCACAAACTAAAAAAAATATTTGATGATTAAATTATTATTGAATTAGTTTATAATTAAATTGTAAATGACGAATGCATATGCCAATCCAGCAAAAACGATACTTTCCATTTTTTATAATATCTAAACAAAATATTTTTTATTATGATATTTAATAAGTAGATTGTAATAATATAATTATGTATGAAGATCACAAGATAAAATGTTCCTCGTGTGGTAAGGAATTTCTATCCAAGGTTCATGCGACTTTGTGTCCTACTTGTTTAGAAAAAGTAGAAAATATAAAATAATTATTTATGTTCTACAACAAATGCTATTTTAACTGCATTATGATACTCTAGTATATTTCCGCTATTTGGATCTACTTTGGCGGTCATATCTCCAACTTCTACTCCAGTTATACCATGTATTGTCTTTTTGGCCTCATCTAACGCATCTTGTGCTGCATCTTGCCAGCCTGTATTTGAGCTGCCAACTATTTCTATTATTTTTGCGACGCTGGTCATATAGAATATTAGGATAAGACCGTTCTAATATATAAATTATATTCACTTCTCATCATCATAATCAAATTTATAATGAATTTACTTACATTGTGATACACTGCGTAAAATATATTAAAGAATATTTTCAGTAAGTTAGACACATGTCTAAATTTCTATTTCAACCTGATCCTATTGATAGAGTAGAGTTTAAACCAAGATTAGATATTCATCCAGGAGTATAAAAATAGTTGATGAGAAGATCTACGGTGTTTTCAAATTAACAATAGCGAATCTGTAATAGTAGGATAGATAGTGAAGAAGTTTTAGCGAGAAATCAAAGAGGATTTGAATATCAATATAATGCATTGGTAATGGATTAGATTATAAATTACGCGATCCTAAAACTAAAAAATGGAAATATCAATTGATTATGATGTCATTTACAGCATTCGTATACAACTGGTTGTTAATAGATGTTATTCATATGATAAAAAAAATATATGGCTACCAAATAGAGTTAATTAGAACATTTATTATAGGTGATTAAAAAATACTTTTACTAGTTATCTATTAACTTGATTTTTTACAATGATAATTGGAAATGAGACATTCTTAAAAAGTATTGTTAAATCCTAACCAACTATTGTTCTCATAGCTGGTTGACATACCTATTCCATTAATATATGTGAAAGATGATATTCAACTGAATGAATGAAAGAACAATATTTATGGTAATTATTTGACGAATATCTGTTTGGATTGTTAACTATCGTTTGTTTATTAAATAAAACTATATACTAATAAATCATTATAACCACTATAATTAATGCTGTAAATGGAAAGATAGCTACAATCGTTTCTATGTCTTGTCAGTCGAATAATAAGAGGAATTTGTGGAAATAAGAATATGGATAAGAAAAGAATAGTGAAATAATTTGGGATAGACTAAGAAATTTTACAAATTAAAATTAAAATAAAACTTTTTTGTATTTCAATTTTACAAAAAATAGAAAAAAATTTGGTACAAATATAATTAAAATAGTAAACTATCCTATTTTTATAGAAGTAAATAAAAATAGAAAAAAAGAGTAATTGTTTATATTACTTTTTTAGACTTTTGTTGTGATTTTATTAATCAAAGGCTAATCCAACTATGCCGCCACTATTGCCGTTTACACTTTTAAAAGAGTTAGTGCATGATCCAGTAATTGGTGAATTTCCTCCAGCAGTTATACATTTTAACGTTTGATGATGATGACCATGTAAGATTATTTTTTGATTAAAGCCGTGACCTGGTCCTCCGACTATACCGCCACTATTGTTCATGGTACTGTCTGCAATGTTACTGCACGATCCAGAGATTGGTGAATTTCCTCCAGCAGTTATACATATTGCTTTTTGTGATATGTGATCGGATATCCCTATATTTTGAGATCCTTTTTTAGAGTCTTTATGTTTTTTTGCAAAAACTGAATTGTCTGCAGATGATTCAATAGTACCCGTAATCATCACTGTTGCAAATACTATTACTAGTAATGATAGATATGTTTGTTTTTTAGTTATATAGAACATTTATTATTAATATTTAGTAAATACTTTTATATTTGCATTATAAACTTTATTTTAGAATATTATTCTTCTACTTAATTATATATTTATTTATGATCATTTTATAAATTTCTATATATTAATTATCTTGGGTATATGTGTGCAATACATACATGGTTAAGCATATGAAAAAATTTGTTTTATTTTATTTATTTGAATTTATATATTAGCATTAATATTGTTGCAAAAAAAAAAAATCAAAAATTTTTTATATGTTGCTTTCTACTTTTGTTATTTTAATTGCAGTTTTTAATAACTCTTCATATATATATTGCAGCTAATGCACCGCTAGCAGCTGCTAATATGGCATAATGTCTATCTGTATCTATGTCACCGGCTGCATAAACATTTGGAACTGTAGTCTGTTGTTTTTCATTCACCCTGACATACCCTTCATCCAATTCACACCCTAGGTGACGTGCGAATTCATTTTCAATTATTTTTTCAAATTGATAAAACAGTATATCAGCTTTATAAAATCTATTACTTTGAGTCATGATACCATCTATAGTATTTGCTTTTGAACCTCCAACGATTTCTAATACTTTTTCATTTTCAATAACATTAGATCTTTTGCATAATTAGAATAAACATCTTTATGATCATTATTTTCTAATTATCGTGTCCTTTTATTGCTTACATACGAAAGGTTATCCAAAAAACCACTACTTTTCAAATCGTTTACCGGCCTTACAGTACAAGAATTTGACAACATTTACGATAAAGAGATAGCAAAAAGATATGTTAAACATGAGATACAAAGGTTATCCAATAAAAAAGAAAATAGAGAACGAAAATATGGTACAGGTAGACATTTCAAACTAGACATAAGAGACAGATTTTTGATGCTTTTAGTGTATTATCGTCTGTACATAACTTACACGTTAGCGGGCTTTCTATTTGATTTAGATCAGAGTAACATTTGCAGAGACATCCAAAAGAAAGAGCCACTAATTAGAAAGTGTATACCCATCCTACAGAAAATATACAACATTACAAAGAGGCTTCAAATGCCAGAAGAAGTAGAGAAATATTTTCCAGGCGTTCTTGCTTTCATAGATTCCACAGAACAGCAGATACCAAGGCCTGAAAGTAAAGAAAGAAGAAAGATGTACTTTTCTGGAAAGAAAAAGAAACATACTGTCAAGACTCAGCTGATGGTTAACAACAAGGGCTTTATTATACATAAAACAGAACACAAGAAAGGACGCAGGCATGACTATAGCATATATAAAAACAATCATCCTGTAATTCCAAATCAAGCGTTAATGTGCTTGATCTGGGATATCTTGGCGTAGAAAAGGATTTCCCAGAACAACTATCGGCATTACCGTGTAAAAGGAAAAGAAACTGTGAGTTATCTGCAGAGAAAAAAGAGTATAACAAAATTCATTCTAAAAAGAGGATTGTTATTGAGCACACCATCTGCAGATTGAAGAAATATAGGATACAAAGTGACGTATTTAGAAATAAATTAAGAAAGTATGATAAGGTATCAGATATAGTATCGGGCCTGATAAACTATAGAATACTGAACAACTATAATTAGAAACCGATACAAAATCATGCTGGAAAGTGTTAGATTGTTTCTATACTGACTAACGTAAATTCATACTGTAGTAAAATAATTTTATCCTTAATACATTTACTTAGTTACTCATCTCTGTATATTATTGCCTACCTTGGGTATTTCTTCAGAACAGATAAACAATGCTTATAAAAAAGAGATAGATTCGGACGTAAAAGAGAGAATCCTTCTTGTCAGACGAGTTAGAATTGATGGTCAGGAAGCATCAAAGATATCTGAAAGAGAATTACACAAAACCAGATGGTGGGCA
>JBDUES010000119.1:0-4340 GCA_040297625.1 Candidatus Nitrosocosmicus sp.
TGCCCACCATCTGGTTTTGTGTAATTCTCTTTCAGATATCTTTGATGCTTCCTGACCATCAATTCTAACTCGTCTGACAAGAAGGATTCTCTCTTTTACGTCCGAATCTATCTCTTTTTTATAAGCACTGTTTATCTGTTCTGAAGAAATACCCAAGGTAGGCAATAATATATAGAGATGAGTAACTAAGTAAATGTATTAAGGATAAAATTATTTTACTACAGTATGAATTTATGTTAGTCAGTATAGTATGTTTTAGTGTAAGTATATATGCGGTTGTTTTAATCCTTTTATTTTTAATATTTATAATATAGATAAACTATCGCCATAATCGACTTTGTTTATTAAAACAACAACCATCACTTGTTTGCAAATGCACCTAACCTGTGTTACATAACCTTAACTTTGTATATGATTTAAAAAGAAGTATAGTATCTAGCATATAAATGTACCAACAATAATTATTTGCTGCAAGTCATTATTTTATATGATTAACCACATATAATAAAAGTAAACACAATAGAATAACACAAAGAACATATGTGCTTTAATATGAATTTCAAAAATGTCAAATGAAGATTACGAGTCTTTAGACTATGAAATTGAAACAAATTTAGAATATTTAACCCAATTTTTTAGCATTGATGAAGATAAAATTCAAAAAGTAATCGATCTTTTTAATACACAAGGTGCAAATACCAGTTATGAAAAGATAGCAGAATTAACTGGATTTGAATTAGGATCTGATGCGATTAACATAAAAGATGCCTTGATAAATTTTATCCACTTTTACAGAATTAATGAAAAGTTTGTTGAAGACAACCTTGATAATTCTAAAAAATCAAACAAAGCGATAATAGAGAAATTACATAGTTTTGTTAAAAAACTCAATGAAAAAGCATTAAAAGGATTAGATCTTTTGTATGCAATTACAGTGAATGACGAAAGACCAACATTAATTGGTATAGAAGACAAATTATTATTGACCGAAGTATCATCAGATGATAATGGAAATCAATTAGGATATCTACCATCGATACGTTTAACTTTGAATCTTTTGGATGAGGATGGTGATGAAATGTCCCAGACGTTTTTTATGCCATTAGATAATTTCAATGTGTTTGTAGAATCTTTAAAGAGAATTCAAACTAAAGCAAAGGAATCTACCAAAAGATATCAAAGCAAGTTAGGTGAATCAGTGATATTAGGATATAGTGATTAATTGTTATTCTAAAATTGGCCATTAGAAATAATTGTATTTGGGGTCAATCTTTTACCCCGTAATAATGAATTACGAGCATTTAAAGGATAAAATTAAACAATAGTCATTACTACCTATTTTTACCCATCCATCTACCATTATACTATAAGAAAAATAATCGCCTTAAATGAAAAACATTTTTGTAATTAATTGTTGAAAGTTATGCCATAATGACAACAAAAAATTGTAGAGTTCATATAAATTATTCAACACAAGGTAGAAGGTTTAATCCAAAAATACTGTACGCAAATTCTCATTTAATGAATTTAGCATTTTCATATCTTCTTTTTCAATTTCAAAATCAAATACCTGACTGTTTTCCAAGATTCTATCCTTTTGTGTGGATTTTGGGATCACTACAAGACCATGTTGTAGACTCCATCGAATAAGGACTTGTGCTGGTGTTTTGTCATATTTCTTTGCTACCTTTTTAAGAGACGGATGATTGAGCCTTCTTCCTCTCGTTAATGGACTATAAGCCTCAACCTGAATTTTGTTATTCTTACAGAAATCCAATATACCCTCTTGATATAAGAAAGGATGAAACTCCACTTGGTTTACTGCAGGCACAATATCAGACGATTGGATGGTTTCTTGCAGTTCATCTATAGAATAATTGCTTACCCCAATTGCCCTGGATTTTCCATCTTTTAAAATTTTAATCATTGCCTTCCATGTTTCAACGACCTTCCCTTGGACTGGCCAGTGGATAAGATAAAGATCCGCATAAGACAATCCCAGGCGTCTCAAGCTACCTTCAAATGCCCTTAGAGTTGAGTCATACCCTTGGTCGCTGTTCCAGACCTTTGTTGTGACAAAGATTTCTTCTCTTTGAATTCCACTTTCCATTACGGCCCTACCGACATCCGTCTCGTTGCCATAAAGCATAGCCGTGTCAATATGTCTATACCCTATGTTCAATGCATACTTTACACCGCGCAAAGTCGTTTCTCCTGCAGGTGATTGGTAAACACCTAACCCAAGATGAGGAATGTCAACACCATTATTCAACCTAACTTTAGAATTGAGGGTCAATTACATGAAACAAAGCATGTCCAGATCACTTAATTCTATCTATAAGTATATTATAAAACAATCCTATTGAAGGAATTAAGTGTATTTTCGGATCAATTTAACATTGACATATTTAATATTATTTTATTTTAAATGGCGTTAATAATCATAAATACCATATGATTCAATCGTATAATTATCAAATATTATTTATTAGGCAAGAGTGGACTGAGAGTATCAGAGATCTGTCTTGGAACCATGACATTTGGTGAAGAATGGGGATGGGGCGCCTCTAAAGAAGAATGTCACAAAATTTTTAATACATATGTAGAGGCAGGAGGTAATTTTATTGATACTGCTAATAAATATACTGAAGGGACAAGCGAAAAATTTATCGGCGATTTCATCTCATCTGATAGAGACCGATTTGTTTTAGCAACTAAATATACATCAAATACAAGAAGAGGAGATCCTAATGCTGGCGGGAATCAACGTAAAAACATGGTACAATCTTTAGAAGCAAGTTTACAGAGATTGAACACGGATTATATAGATCTCTACTGGGTACATGCATGGGACCCACTGACACCAATTGAAGAAACAATACGTGCTTTAGATGATTTGGTAAAAGCAGGTAAGATACTTTATGCAGGTATATCTGATGCGCCTGCATGGATAGTTTCACAGGCTAATACTTTTGCAAATCTAAAAGGGTTGACTGAATTTTCGGGCTTACAAATTGAATATAGTTTAATTGAAAGAACTTCCGAACGCGAATTATTGCCAATGGCCAATGCATTAGATGTTGGAGTAACTGCATGGTCACCATTAGGTAATGGAATTCTTACAGGCAAGTATAACAAAAATATGAAAGAGCAGAAGCAGAATAATTCTGCAGCAGCAGCAGCAGCAGCATCAACCCTAAATACAGAAATAACTGAAGGTAATGAGGGTAGCAGTAATAATAGACTAGATACACTCAAAACAATGTCACCTGATTTAGTAAATACACTCTTAACTGATAAAAATATCGTAATTACAGAAGAAGTTATCAAAATAGCTAATGAGATTGGCTGCAATCCAGCACAAGTTGCTTTGAATTGGATAAGACAAGAGCAAAATGTTCTACCAAATCGTAAAAACAAGATTATACCGATTATTGGCTCAAGGCGAGAATCACAGATAAAAGATAATCTAGCATGTCTAGAATTTGAATTGTCAAATGAACAATTGAAAAGATTAAATGAGATTAGCAAGATAGAGTTAGGTTTTCCTCATGACTTTTTAAATTCTAAAATGGTAAATGAAATAATTTATGATAGCACAATAATACATAATCATAGAAGATAAACGAATAAAAAACAGTAACATAAACACAACTATTCCATTTTAGAGCATACTAAGTCACAGGATCTTAATATTATACAACATTTGAAATAACCCAAGTAAGATTTATGAATATCAATAGTATTCATTTTTGCAAAATCTATTTATTCTATTATTATACTCAATAGTGTTTCAAAGTTAAGGATTTTAATTTTAATAGATCTTTGAAAGCACATACTAGATTTTTCTAAAATATATCCCAATAAATTTTATGGAATCAAATACATCTAGATAATCCAATAGATCTCTTGCGTAATTAACACCAATAAAAAAATTTCCAAAAGATTGAAACATCTTAACTATAATCCGCAAATTAAAATGAAAATATTACGTTATTCATTGATGATCTGTAAAATTTTGATACGTGTCTAAATACGCAAGAGATCTAATAATTTATTTGATAATACAATTAAATATTTTTTTAGCAAGGAAATTATTTCTTAACTTTACAGGACCAGTGACTATATGTTATTTATAAATAGTATTATAACTTGCTACTAAAATTTTTGATAATATAGACACATACAGAGAGAAAGAGACCAAAAGTATAGATATATTAAGAGCCTATCCCAAAAATCGATAGAATTATAGCTTGCTATAAGTGCTATTAATATTATGACTCATCTCCATAATCAACATAAGGATAATAAGAAAAACGATAGTGGTACCATTGTAAGAA
>JBDUES010000120.1:0-30113 GCA_040297625.1 Candidatus Nitrosocosmicus sp.
TTTCAAACGATTCTCTATTGGTAAGAGTCAAATGAATATAGGATGATTATGGAATTAACCTAGCTATAAGCATTTATCATAGACAGATGATAAAAGTGCAGTTTGTATATTTATGCTAAATGGTATATATATGAGAAGAAACTTCAAAAGCATTTTCTACTACCTTTCTTCTATTTATTTTAATAATGGCAAAATCTCTGCAAACTTTAGTATAAGGATGCAACTTGATTTCTATAGTTACTCCTTAAATTTATTGAGTTACTAAAAGGCATTATTAAAAAACAAATGATGATATTAACTTTTCATAATATTGATACTAATTAACATAATTTCACTAATCATATTTACCAACAAGTCAAGTTTGTAAGGTTTCAAAGCATTTCTACAAAAAAAATCTATCAATACGTGAGCACAAGATAACGGGTAATTTCATTTTGATATACATACAATCTCATTAAATATGGGTCTAATAGAAAGACTTGACGAATTTATGTTAGACAGCATATAAATCTGAAGTTTTAATTTTAATGATAAGAAATACCACTTGAGAATAAATATTCTTTGGATCATCATATCTCTTTTTAACAGTTTAATACATAAAATTATAATTATAAAATAAAAGTAGTGAAATTAAATATCAAGGATATAAAAATCCAAAATCAAAGAACGAATTGATAGAGAAAATTCAAGTATAAGATAATAAACACAAATACAGACTTTTGATTATAGTCCATTATTATATGATATGGCTTTGGCCAAGAATTTTGAATGAATGTTAATTTGACTTTGGTAGTTATAACACATTGCTATCAAGTTAAATAAGATAATACTTTTTCAATTTGAACATTCCTACATTACATAAACAAGTTACCTCAATGAGGAAATATAATCCAAAAATATCTAAGACGGGTAATAACAAATTTAGAAAAGAATTTGACTAAAAAATTGGCATATCTTGCTTGAATACAAGCAATATTTTCAAATTCGCTTTCTTAAGATTTTTCATCTTCTTACTTTAAGATTGGATTTATGTTAAATTATGGTTTTTGACAATTATAACATTTATTGACTTTAACTTGACATTTATTAATATAAAAGGAAATTCTTTTTATATTTATAAAGTTAATCGTAGAAAAGGTATAATGGATGAAACAGATGTAAGAATATTAAAAAGTCTATTAGCAGATGCTAGAAGTTCGTATCGAAGAATAGCATTTGAAATAGGAGTCTCTCCACCAACAGTACTTAACAGAATATCCAAATTAGAAAAGGATAATATAATAAAATCTTACTCTGCAATAATAGATCATGTAAAGTTAGGATTTGATTTGACAGCAGTGATTGAAATAACTACAATCAAAAATAAAATAATCGAAGTTGAAAAACACATTTCAAAACTTCCAAATGTTTGTGCAGTTTATGACATTACCGGATTAACTGATATGATAATAGTTGTTAAATTTAGGAATCGTAGAGAATTGAGTGATTTTGTCAAGAACGATTTATCATTACCATATATTGATAGAACCAATACACATATAGTTTTAATTACTGTAAAAGAGGATTTCAGAATATTATAGTATTATTAAAATTAGACTTTTTTTGAGGATACCATAATATCTATTCATTCTCCTGTAATTAGACTACAATTTGCATTATTAACACTTTTTTGATTAAAACCCGCGCATAATAAAATCGGACAATAATGTACAACTGTCATATTTTTCCTTACTATATTCCAACCTTGTAGCAGTGTTATAGATATGAACAGCCATGAGAAAATAAGAATATAACCCTTCTTTCTAGTGATAAGATTTTTGCCTGTTCAATACCTTTGTAACTTGTTCAAACTAAATAAATGCTAATCAACCTGAGACTCTAACGCAAAGGAAGGAATCATTTCCAAGCTATTGGAATTTTTACTCCTTCCCATTTAATTGTAAATCAATTTGTTGGAATTATCTATATATCAACCAAAAATTAAGAAGTCTACTTTATAATTGCTAGTGACTAGAATTTGACATATTTGGAACTATTTTGATAAAATCGTGTGCATTGTACTTTTGAGTATTTCTATGTATATTATTAGTTAAAGATATAACTGGATTTTCCAAGGAGAAATTATCTAGCTGTTCTATAAATAATTCAGTTTCAAATACTCTTAATGTTTCTCTAATTATTGGATAGTCCTCTGACGTTAATTGGACAACCGTAGCACCTTCTGCTGCAGTAGTTCCTTCGGGTGAGTAAATAATGCCTCCAACCATTCCAGGGCCAAACAATTCACCAGGTTGGCCCAAATTAAGCAATACCCCTCCAGACATATACAAACCTGAATTATATCCTGCACCAAAAGTTACCAATTTTCCCCCTCTAGCTTGACCCATAGCTCTTTCCATACATCCTTTTTTAATCAAGACATTTACGCCATCACTGAATTTAGTTGATTGATTATTTTGACATGCAAGTTCTGTGGCAAATCCTTCTACGATTATTTTTCCTTTATATCCTTTATCTGCTAACCCATTTTCCGCGTTTCCATTAACTATCCAGATTCCATCAAAATTGCAAAATGCACCAAAAAAATTACCAACATCGCCTTCTACTATTATATCTAATTTTATCGGCTCATCAAAACCAAGTATACCTATTCTGTAAAGAGCTTTTGGATTTTTTAATATGATTTTAGTTTCACCTTCGGATATCTTTCTTTTCATAATGGAATTTATTGCTCTTTCCATTATTAATGGAGAAGTTACAACATCTCCAAATTTTTCAATTGATGCACGTTTTAATCCAAATGGAAGTTTTACTCCATAATTCTTCTCAAAGGCGTTATTGACACTTTCAAACTGTGTATCGGGATTAGATATCTTTGAGCCAATGTCTTTTACTATTGTCCGCAGTTCATCGATATCTAATGTGTAACACATTTACCTTTGTTTTTTAAGCATGCCTTTATTAATTTATTTATTATATTGTGAAAGTTATACATTTGCCAGGTGATGCTGCTTTCACATCTTCATTAGCTCCAACAATATCTAATGCAGATAGATCCGTTGCCATTGCCCAGAATGCAGGATATCCATTTCCCCCTGGATTGTATCCTACAATTCCTTTCCTGGTTCCAAATTTATCTCTTATTAATGATAGTGAATGATTTGTAGCAGCAATATAGGTAAATGGTCCGTCGGCTTTTTGGATAAATTCATCATGTGCCCTTTGTATATCTCCATGCTTCAATAGCTGATCAACAAGGAATACAGCAATGACCTCTGAATCACAACTAGAATAAAAAGGGTATCCTTTCATCTCGAGCAAATTTCTTAATTTGGAATAATTTGATATTTCTCCATTATGAACAACTGCTATATCAGGCATTACAGTAGTACTAAATGGATGAGCATTACTTGGATCAACTTTACTACTTGTTGCTATTCTTAAATGTCCAATACCGTGAGATCCCTTCATTGATTTTATATTATATTTTTTATCGAGATCTCTGACAAGACCTAAATTTTTAACCAACTTCATTTCTTTTTCACAACCTATTATCGAAACCCGATCATCTTTGCTTAATCTGGAAATTAGTTGGTCTTGTTCATTTGAAGGTCTTGTCGAAGGTATTTTTTCTTCTATCAACTCGTATTCATCACCGGCAGGTGACTCCATTAAATAAGCAAGATTATAAGATAGATCATCATGATGAGTGTTTCCATTATTAAAAATGGCTATGCCTGCACTATCCTGAGCTCTTACCTGTTGACTTTCCATCATCTGATAAAGTAAAGAGCCTATTGAAAAGTTTGGATTATTATGATCTTTTAATATAATTCCGCAAATACCACACAATTTAACTCTCCAATCCTTATTATCTATTTATCAATAGTTGTGCAACTAGTTTCTGTTTTTTTTCCTTATTCATTTCTATTCCTTCTTCTAGCACATATTCATCGATCAATTCTTCAATTATTTGACGATAAGTTTTATCTATTCCTTCTATAGCAATATCTGCCTGTAAGCTTGCCTCAATACTAGAGGTCCGCAAATCTGCAGGGGATAGATTATAGAAATTACTGTATCCTAATGCGGCTGGTACACCTTTAAGTTCTCCTTTGGTGGCTAGGATGTGTCTACAAATCCTGTCTGGTATTGTATTTATGTTAGATGAATTCTCATAATGACTTGCAGCATTTGCAATCAACAAGCTGGTCGAGTATCCAATAATATCTGCTCCCAATGCAGCAGCTTTTACAATCCTTCCTGTATTATTAAAGTCCCCTGCAACCATTAGTACTGTACCATCATTTTCCTTTCCAGCATAATATTGGTTTATAGCAGACCGTACATTACGTATTACAGATAATGCATGTTTTCCTTTGTATCTGTCTTTATTTGTTATTTTAATAGTATCTGCAATAATTCCATCAGCTCCTGCATCGAGGATTGGTCCAATGTACCTCTCAAAAGCATCATCAATCTCAATAAAGATTGGGCCATTGAATTCTTTCCTCATGTCCGTGAGAAATTGTAAGGATTTATCATTATTGAATTGTAATACAAGTCCTTCGAAATCATAATCTTCTACTACTATTGATTTTTCATTTATTCGTTTAAAGTGCGGGTATTTTCTATTCTTTATCCCCTTTTCTGAAACAAGTCCTAAATAGGTATTATCATTATTAGCAAGCCAATTCAATGCTACATGTAGAGACTCTAAAGATGTCTCTTCTATCTTGATGTCGTTATCATAGATTACCAATGGCATAGATAAAATAACCTTATTTTGACATTGTTCTCGACCTATAGATATTGCAAGATTTATTATCTCTCGATAAGGATCATATGGTGGCCTTGATAATTGTGCACCCAATGCAGTTATGCAATCCCAAATGTTAATTGTTTTTTCTATTTCTCTTTCTCTGTCTATATGATCTATTCTTATTTTATCATCTATGGAAATATTGCGAGGGGAACCAGTTTCAGCTAATTCTAAGATCGAAGACCTTATAATAAACTTCTCTTTGGGATTCAATTTTTTTTACCTCCGGAATTTTTTTTTCTATCCATTCAATTCCATTCCTTGATTTTCTATCTTTCTAATCTTATCCTTGTTCTGTTTTGAGTAATTCGTATTGTTTGAAGATAGTCCTGATACTATATTTGATATTTCATCCGTGGCAAAAAGATCCTCTTTGTCAAGGTCTTTGATTCTTTTCTTCCCTATGGAACCTACAATATTTTGCAGTTCGATCATTGTCCCCTTAATATAATTAATTATTCTCTTTACACTGTTCTCTATGTTAAGCTTTTCATACGAGCCAGTTAGTCCTGCAGGACAAGTATTTGTATAGCAGTCTTGAACCAATGTACACCCCATGGATATAAGAAATCCTGTACCTATGCCTACGCCATTTGCTCCAAGAGCAATACATTTTGCAATTCGTTTCGAATCCCAAATACCTCCATGAGCTAGTAGTTTAAACTCATTTGTCCCCTTATTTGAATAATAATCATTTATTGCATCTTTTCCCAATTTTATCGAAGGTATTGTATTTATACCAATAATATCTCGAATTTCCCAAGGAGCCGCACCAGTACCTCCCACATAGCCATCTATGGCAGCAGAATCTGCATAAGATTTCAATACGATCTGAATATCATCATAAGATCTTGAAGCACCTACCTTTACAATTATTGGTTTATTCCAATCAGTAACTTCTCTTAATTCAAGGATCTTGGCAACCAAGTCTTCAGGCCCCAAGATATCCAGATGTCTTGAAGGTGAATGAGCTGACCTGTACGGAGGTATTCCGCGATTTTCAGCTACAAGCTCGGTTACCTTTGAACCTGGTAACAATCCTCCGTGTCCTATTTTCGCACCTTGACCTATCTTTATTTCTATTGCATCTGCTTTTAACAAGTAATCAGGATCTCTCCAAAATCTTCCTGATGCATATTGAACTACCAAAGGATAGCGTCTTTGAAAAAGTTGCTCTCTACTTATACTGTCTAAATTGTGCTCCTTAAGTAGCCTATCAGTATACTCCATTATGCTATTATTTCCAGTTTCCAAGCCATGGACTTCCCATGGTAGTGCTCCCCCTTCACCAGTATTCATTATAACTTTTATTCCATCTTCAGCAAGTTTGTTTAATGCTATGTGCAATGCTATTTTTGCAGGAAGCTTTAATGAACCATAGCTCATGCCAGAAATAAAAAAGGGTATGTCAGATGCTATAACATTATTTGAGTAACGTCCTCCAATATTTAAGGAGAGGTCCACATCACTGTAATCTTCATCTGCTTTAAGTTTTCCACCAATTAAATCAATAGATGAAAAATAATCATTCGTTGAATTAGCGCCTAATCCTGAATATGGAATTAGTCCATCAAATGCTTTCCTTGCATCTAGAATTATCTTGGATTGATCATAATAATCTACAATACTAGAAGTAGAAGATTCTTTTAAAAGATTCCTTTTAATCGCCAGTACATCTTTATTGTATGACATAACTTATACTAGATGTTCCCATACATATAGAATTCTCTGGGGGAAGGAATTGCCGCTACTGTGGTATGTTCATCTTTTTTAAGCAGGCAGAACATTTCAAGAAAGTCATTTGTAAATGCAGGTTTCAAAAACTCATTATCTGACTCTAGAGACTCGATAGCGTCTAATAATGAAGTAGGTAATTTTTTTATTCCACATTCTCTTTTTTCTTGTTCTGTAAGTTTGTATATGTCTTTATCGATGTGGTCTGGAGGTGAGATTTTTTTGTTGATTCCATCAAGGCCTGCCAACAATAATGCAGCTTCTACGAGGTAGATGTTTGAACTAGGATCAGGTGTTCTATATTCTATTCTTTTCTCCTTCTCCATGTTTTTAAAATGAGCAGGAATTCTTATACTAGCTGATCTATTCATTTTACTCCATGCTACATTTATTGGAGCCTCATATCCTGGTACTAATCTTCTGTAGGAATTAGTTGTGGGATTTGTAATGGCACAAAGTGATCTAGCATGTTCTATTAACCCTCCAATGTAATAACGTGCTGTTTGGCTTATCTCTGCATATTCGTCTGAAGGATCAAAGAATGCATTGATATCATCTCCACGAATCTTTTTTGTCCACAAACTTTGGCTTACATGCATACCAGAGCCATTATCAAGTGCTATTGGTTTTGGCATAAAATTTGCAATCATTTCACGTTTAGCAGCGACTTCTTTTACTGTCTTTTTGTAGGTAATCACATTATCTGCCACATGTGTAAGTTCATCATATCTCATCTGAATCTCGCATTGCCCTGCTGTCGCAACCTCATGATGATGGGCTTCAACTCTTATTCTGAAAAACTCTTGCAATATTTCCGAGACCTCGTCTCTTAAATCGGTCAAACTATCTGCTGGGGGTGCTGGAAAATATCCTCCTTTAAATGGAATAGTATATCCACTTTCATTGGAAGAAGTCCAAGGTGCCTCCGCAGACTCGATAGAATATCCTGACCCACCAGAACAATTTACGGACGACATTGGATTTGGAAGAAGAGTAATTTTGTTAAAAACAAAAAATTCTAATTCAGGGCCCCAGTAACTCTTCTCAAAGCCTTTAGTCTTTAATACCTCTTCGGCTTTTTGTGCTATATATCTGGAATCTCTGGAATATCTTTTTCCTCCAAATCCCTCATAAATATCAACAAACATACGTGCAGCCATTGAAGGATATGTATAACCTCTGCCGTGATGATGATTTTTGTCGAAATAATCTGGTAAAATAGCAAAAGTGGAGGGGTCTGGTTTGAGTAGCATATCGGATTCATAGATCTCCTTAAATCCTTTTATGGAACTGCCATCCAACCTGGGGATTCCTTGCTTAAATGCATTTTCTGTAATCTCACTGCTGTTAACTGATATTTGATGAAGAAACCCTAATGGACGCAAAAATTTAGTCTTACCCACTTTATTCCAGATTTTTCTAATTCATTAGTTATATCTAACGGCGAATTTTTATATATTTTTTCTGCCTGCATTATTATTTTACTACATTAAAAAAGATAAACGTTCCTTACACTTTTATTTATAATTGATAAGATTATAATGATTTCATTTAACATTTGTTAAATAATAGGTTAAAAGTTATCTTAAAATTTTGTAAATATTAAACTACTTGTATCCAAGGTAACAAACAAAGCTATATGTTAATTTTTATCAAATGATATGTTTAACAAAATACGATCCAAAAAATGTTTCATTGACAATATTAATCCTGCTAGGATGATATAAAATTAATAATAAATATCATTATATATGAAATTAATAAGTTTTATTCATATCTGATACAAATAATCTTGTAAACAAAACGTGTTATCATATGAAGATTAAAATTTAATTATCATGCGACAATAAATTTGTGAGTGATTGACGGGTTTACAAATCTTTCTGATATGCAGTTTGAAATTTCTAAAGAACAAACTACATTTATAAATAAAATAAACGATGGATGTAAAAATATCAGAGATAACGAAACAGAATGCTATTTACATGAACGATTTAATGAAAATATTATACCTGAATTTGAAAAAATAGGAATGTTGGGTTGCCCTATTTCTAAAAAATATGGGGGCCTTGGCTATGATTTTTTAACTTATGCGATGGCCTTACAAAGAATAGGTAAGGAGGGCGGGTCCCTTAGAACTTTTTTTTCTGCACATATTTCTATAGGTCAGTTGGTATTGCAGAATTGGGCTAATAAAGAACAAAAAAAATTATTCTTACCATTTACTACTAAAGGTAAATCGGTCATGGCTTTTGCTTTATCAGAGCCATTAGCAGGTAGCGATCCATCTTCTTTGACGTCGACAGTAGAAGAAAAGGATGATTATTACCTGTTAAACGGTTCAAAACATTGGATAGGTAATGGAACATTTGCTGACGTTTTTACAATATATGCTAAAGAAAAAGGTAATGGCGATTCAAACCTAAATGGAAAAATATCTGCTTTCATCATAGATAAGAAAAATTTTCCTGATTTTGACATAGTTGAAATAAAGGACAAGATGGGTTTATTAACCGTAAAAAATGCACAATTAAATTTTAATAACTATAAAATTCCAAAAAAAAATTTGATTGGTTTAAGAGGGGATGGCCTCAATATAGCATATAGTGCATTAATTGATGGTAGATTAAGTGTTGCTGCTGGATCTATAGGAGTAATGGAAGATTGTTTAACTGAATCCATCAACCACTCAAAAGAACGAGTTTCGCATAATTCTTTTTTAGCAAAAAAACAGCTAATCCAGCAACATATTGTACAAATAAAAATAGCTATCGAATCATCTAAATGGTTAGTATATAAAACTTCACTTTTGAGGCAAAAATTGCATGATTACATTGAAGGTGTAAAAAATGAACATGACGATTGGATATATAAATTATCAAAGGAAAATAAAGAATATCAAAAATTAAAAAATGAGGCAGACCTATTTACCTCGATGACGAAACTTAATACCACCAATAATGCTTTTGATGTCTCCAATAGATCCGTCCAAATTTTTGGATCTTTTGGATATAGAAAAACAAGCAGGGTTGCACGGCATTTTTTAGATAGCCGAGCTACAATAATATATGAAGGTGCTAATGAAATACTTGAACTCAAAATTGCATCATTATTACTTGGAAAAGAGTATAAAGCTTACTGATTAAATATATATAAAAAATTAATACGACCAACAAAATATGAATTCATTCTGAAAATCATCAAAATTATATTAAATCATCATCTAAAATAATATATATATATATGAATTACAATTCACTCATTAGTTATAATACATGACCAGAAAGACGATTAAAATAATCATGCAACAAATCGCCTTAAAGATGTAAAATACTTTCTTACATTGCCTTTTTCAAAAAGAATTTAACTTGTAAAGCAAAAATACCAACAGTTGAATTCAAATGGAACTTAATGCGGCAGTTATAGTAAAACTTGAGCCGGATTTTTCTGAAGGAAATGTAAGTTATAATGCTGACGGGACATTAAACAGAGCCGAAACAAAAAATATTTTAGGACCTCATAGCGCAGTAGCGTCCTCGGCAGCCCTATACTCCAAAGTAAAATATGGTGCTCATGTTTCTGTTGCTACAATGGGCCCTCCAATTGCAGAGTCGGCTTTACAACAATCTCAACTAATTTGTGATGCGGATAAATTGCATCTTTATAGTGATCGTATTTTTGCAGGAGCTGACACTCTTGCTACAGCTGAAGTTCTGAAAGCAGGTATAAAGAAAATGGCAAATGGTAGGAATGTTGATATTATATTTTCAGGACACAGGGCATCAGATGGCGAGACAGGTCAGACAGGTCCACAGACCGCATGGAAACTTGGGTATCCTTTCCTTGGCAATGTAATTGAATACGATATAGACATTGAAAAAGGTTATGTAAAGGTACAGCGTCTAATCAAAACCTATGGTCATTCCGATATAGTGGAGGAGGTGGAGGCTCCTTTACCGGTTTTTATGACACTGGATCCGTCTTATACCCCATTTTTCAATACTATCTCTCAAAGGCTTAAACTGGCATGGCATCAAAAGAAGGCTCAAGCGAAATCATATAGATATAAAGATTACCTTGAAATTTTTAGTGCTCAATCACTAGAAGTAAATTCCAAATCTGTAGGGCTCCCTGGTTCTCCTACCATAGTTTATAAAGTTGAAAAAATACCAAGGGCAAAGGCAAATAGAAAAGCAGATGTAATTGATGGCTCTAGCCAAGGGAATTTGGGTCAAGTTGTTGGTCGGATATATGATATTTTAGGAGGAACAATCATCAAATGACCTCATCATCACCTCTTTCAGCTACTACTCAAACAAAAATAAATGAGAATTCAATTAATGATACTGAAAAAGAAGATAATAATTATAGACATTTATACATTGTAATAGAACAGGAAGAAGGTACAATATTACCTGTAAGTTTTGAGATGTTAGGAGAAGGAAGAAGGTTAATGGATGATTTTAACAATAGATATAAGCCAGAAGAAAAGGTAGTTGCAATTATACTTGGTCATAACATTAAACACTTGTGTCAAGAATTAATTAATCATGGTGCAGATGTTGTTATATGTACTGATCATCCAGAACTTCGATATCACAGAAACCTCATTTATACAAAAATAATACACCAAATTGCAACAGATAAAGCATGTGCTGCTCAAATCTCATCGTCATCAAATCTTACTTTTAACAAACCACGGTACATGTTTTTTTCTGCAGATGATACAGGAAGGCATCTGTCATCCACAGTCATGACAGAATTAGAATCAGGGCTTGCTTCGGATATAAATAAACTAGTAATCAATGATTTAGAAATAAGACATGAACACAAAACTAAGGGGAAACCCATCGTCTATGAAAAGACTCTAGAAATGTATAGGCCAGACTTTTCAGGGTTTCTTTGGACTACCATACTTTGCTTGGATAACCTCAATTCCGAAAATAAAAAAGATTTTCACCCTCAGGCTTGCAGCATAATCCCGGGAGTTTTTTCTCAAGTAGAAAGAGACACAAATAGAGTCGGAAAGATAATAGACTTTATTCCACATATAGCTCAAAAAGATCTTAAAATTAAAATAATTAATAGAAGAACAGTCAAAGATAAAGTTGATTTTAACAATAAAAAAACAATAGTTAGTTTTGGAAAAGGAATTAAGGAATCACCAGAACAAAACATAAAATTGATAGAAAATTTTGCAAAAGAGATAGAAGCAGAAATAGGAATATCATTACCTATTTCAAAGAAACCTTATCCCATAAGTGAAAATCTGTCGTCGACATATATGATTCCTGACCGAGTTATTGGAACAAGTGGTAGAAAGGTAAATCCTTTACTATATTTTGCAATAGGAATAAGCGGTGCCGTGCAACACATCGCTGGAATGAAAGAAGCAGAATTTGTAATTTCTATCAATCCAGATATAGAAGCACCAATAATAGATGAATCAGATATTTTAATCAAAGGAAAGATTGAGGAGGTGCTACCGCTCTTAATTAATGAAGTAAAAAAATTCAAAGAGAAAATGCAAATACCGCAGGAGATAGAACAATAATGGAAAAGTTTGATGTAGCGATAATTGGTGGTGGTTCTGCAGGTCTTGCCGCACTTAAACATCTTTCAACCCTGGGAAAACAAGCAATCCTTTTAGAAGGAGGAAAGAAAATAGGAACCAAAAATGTATCCGGAGGTATTCTATACTCTAAAAAACCTACAGTAGGAAAGGTGTACAATGTAGAAGATGTTTTTGATAATTTTTTGACGGATGCGCCCGTAGAAAGGAAGATAACAAAATACATTCTTCATGCCACCTCAAAAGACAAAATGTTTTCTCTTGACCTGACTCCGACACATGATTATCAAACAAATTTTGGATATGCCGTATTACTCAATAAACTACTATCTTGGTTTGCAAAGGAAGCCTCACAAAGTGCAGAAAACCTAGGTGGTGGGATAGTGTCAGGTGTTCATGTAAAATCATTAATCTGGAAGGATGAAAATACTATTTTCATAGAGACAGATGAACTAGAGCCATTTCAAGTAAAAGCAGTTATTGCTGCTGATGGAGTTAATTCCGAAGTAGCAGAGATAACAGGTGCTCGAAGTAAATTTACACCATCTGATCTCTATCAAGGAGTAAAGGTGGTAGTAAAATTGCCTGAAGGATTGATAGAGGAAAGATTTGAAATATCAGATAATGAAGGAGCAGCCCATCTTTTTGCAGGAGATATAACACTAAATCATATCGGAGGGGGATTTCTATATACCAATAAAGACACCATTTCAGTTGGTGCTGTTTATCATTATAATTCTTTAATTGAAAATCCTGTAGAACCTAATTCCCTTGTCAATGCATTACTATCAAATCCATTTGTAATGGAAATGATCAAAGATGAAGTTCCAAAGAGCAAAGAGAATTATCGAAATCTCTCAAAAGAGGAAGAACTCAGAGCTCGCTTCAAAGCTAGTAAATTGATCAAAAGTTGGAAAGAGCTACATCATGTATATTATTCCTCCTCGTCCGTTACAGAGCTTTTAGCAAATGGCAAATTTAAGACAAAGGATGAGATGAAAAATAAAATAGATTCGATATATAATGAATTAGTATCAAAATATGAAGTAGAATTTGAAGCAAATTATGTTGAATTAGAGTATAGTACCAAACTAGTTCCCGATGGAAAACGTTGTAGAATGAGGAAACCTTATTTTAAAAATATTTTATTTATCGGTGATGCTGCTGGTAGAGGCATATTCCTGGGCCCTCGTATAGAGGGTATTAATGTGGGTATTGATGATGCTGTAAGGGCGGCAGAAGCCGTTTCAAAAGCTATAGATCAGAATAACTTTCACTCTAATGACTTGGGGGAACGCTATACAAAATCGGTAGAAGAAAGTCCTTATACGAGAGATATGAACGAAATTGATAAAAACTATCTCAAAGCTTTTCTTGATTGCACAAAACAGGTTCCCAAAAATACATTGGGTTATGGATATGGAATTATTTTCAAATTAATGTCAAATAATACCTTCAGGGATATATCTTTAGGATTTGCAAATATGCTAGGATATAAAAGAATTTTACCAATTCTAGAATCAGATAAAACTTACACTTCTGTTCCTATCAAGATTGCAGAAAAAATAGGCAAAGATTTACAGAAAAGTTATTCTATCAACATCCCTACGATTGCAGAACGTATTGCAAAACTAAACTATAATGACGATTCATTATCGCACATTAAAGTTTTGAATTCACAAAGTGACTTTATGAAAAAAATGGTCGTCCTATGTCCTACCAAATGTTACAGCATTGAGAATGAGCGAGTAATGCTCCAACATGAAGGATGTATAGAATGTGGAACATGTTCGAAGGAAACAGAATGGAAACACCCAAGAGGAGAAAAAGGAATTATATACCAATATGGATGATGAGAATAATTTGAATCAGCAGCAGCAGCAGCAGCAGAATTCAAATAAATATTATTATCAACAATCTAATTTCATTTTGAACCAGCATTAAATACAACTATCTATAATTAGGGCTAATACAATGAATTAATTGTCTAATTGTCAAATACACATATTTAAATAAACTAAAATTATTTATTAAATAATATAAAGCCATTTACCTACTACCTGCCTAACTACAATATTCAAAATCCCTTAATCGTATCTAAAAAGTAACTGTCCTTATATTGTCAAAACTATATAAACAAAACAAAAAGTAAATTCATTACATCATATAGCTTATACTATGAAACATGATTTTTCAAATAAAGTTGTAATAATAACTGGAGGAACAGGAGCATTAGGAAGAGTTTTAACAAAGTCATTTTACAATTATAATCCTAAAACAATAATAGTTACATATAGATCAGATAAAGAATTTCAAGTATTAAAAACAGAATTAAATAATTTATCAGAACGATCCTCAAAGATATCTACAACGATAGAATTTATAAAAACAGATGTAACAAAAGGAGAAGAAATACAGAAATTAATCTCAAATATTATTGAAAAACATAGTCAAATTCACATATTAGTAAATGTAGTTGGAGGATTTATTGGAGGTAAAAGTGTTACCGAGTTAGATGAAATTGAATGGGATAAAATGATTAATATTAACTTAAAATCAGTATTTCTAATTAGTAAATATATAATTCCTATTATGGTGTCACACCAATATGGAAAAATAGTTCATATATCATCAAGAACAGGTGTTAGAGGAGAAGGTAATGATTCTGCTTATGCTGCATCAAAGGCAGGTTTAATAAGATTTGTAGAATCAGTATCACAAGAAGTAAAGAAATTAAATATAAATATAAATTGCATGCCAACAATAATAAATACACAATCTAATAGGCAAGCAATGCCTAATGCAGACTATTCAAAATGGATAAAGTTAGAAGACTTGTCTAATGTAATACTATTTCTCTGCTCGGATGATTCAAAAATAATAAATGGTTCTGCAATACCTACATATGGATTTTTATAAGCAGAAATAATTTTATATTAAAGAACATTAAAAATAATTTATTACCCTGTCCTACAAATAAGCGAAACCACTTAACTATATCCCTAACTTGAATTTCTTTTTCTATAAGAAAAAATTATCAAATTATCAGTTCCATCTTTTGTATATGGTATGATCATTTCGATAATACTGCTTTTCTCATACGAGGATTGGATATCATCATCAGCAGAAGCAGAAAAAGGATAAATATACTATCACAAAGATTCCTGATAAACTATGGATGAGATTAGTCCTATATTACCAACAGAAAAAACAAAATAATGCGATTGGTCGTCCAATAGTTACTTATAGACAGGTATTGGATGGTATCATGTATATCCTCAGAACCGGATGTCAGTAGAAGATGCTGCCTTGTGAATATGGTTTTGGTTCTACAGATCATAGACGATTTCAAGAATGGATTCAGTTAGATATTTTTAGGAAAATGTGGATTAGAGTACTGCAACTATATGATAATAAAAAAGGTATCAAGTGGATATGGTAACAATCACATGACAGCATATCTATAAAATCGCCTTTAGGGGGGCGATGACAGGAAGTAATCCTACTGCAGATAGAACCAAACTGGGCACAAAAAGGCATATTTTAACAGATAAAAATGGTGTGCCACTTTCAACTGCTATTATAACATCGGCCAATAAACACGATATAAAAGCAATAACAGATGTTATCGATAATGCAGTTATCAAGCGACCCCCTTCATCATCTCCACCAAAAAGATATAATAGAAAAAGAAACAAACACCATTATCTATATGTCTTAATAAAGCATACAACTCCAAATCTGTAAAAAAAGAAATTATCAAACGAGGATATATAATATATACCTCATATTATCTATAAGAGAAAAAGACAAGACAGAAACAGAAGACATATATCGCCAAAAACTATATCCTGCAAGAAGATGGGTTATAGAGAGAACAAATTCCTGGCATAATAGGTTCAGAAAGTTGTTCACAAGATATGAATAGAAAGCGGGAGAACTACCTTGGTTTGGTGCGTATGTCAGGTAGTATCATAATCTATAGAAAGATAATTTTGGGAGAGGCTCTAATGTTTTTCACCATATTAATAAAGAATAATCATAACAATAATTATATTATTATTTAAAATTTTATAAATATTAATAGTTATGGTAGAGAGAAAACGTGATTTTAACATTCTCATGGTTTGCACAGAATATCCACCTATGCAAGGAGGTATTGGTAGGTACACTTTCAATCTAGTAAAATCATTACGTGCAAAGGGTATTGAAATCAAAGTTCTTTCTAATTCTGATGGAGCAGGTGATTATAATGGATTATCACCTTTTAATAAAAATAATTCAGAAATATTATATAATTTATTACAAAAACTAAATCCTGATATAGTTCATATTCAACATGACCATGGACTGATTGGATTTGATATAAATCCATTATTTCCAAACAGGACAAAAACAGGATTAGACAAGTTTTATTCTATCTGTAAAGTACCAATAGTATCAACATTTCATACATCTTATAAATTTAAACAATGGATGCAATCTATACTCATAAATGGAAAAGATACGCTACGTATAAGATATTTGTATGAATATTGGAAGTATTTAATTAATTATTCATCCTTTCAAAGGATAAACTTGCATGCATTGTCCAAAAGCTCTGCAGGAATAGTCTTTTCTAACTACATGGCAAGTTTAGTTTCAGGTACTCGAGTCATATATCACGGAGCTGAGCCTTTCCAATCTATTGAAATTGAACAAAAAGAAGCAAGAAAAATGTTATCTCTGCCTGAAAATGAACGAATCGTATTGGTTCAAGGCTTCTTAACTGCATCAAAAGGTTGGAACATTATAAAAAAAATGAATATACCTGATGGTTGGAAACTAGTAATAAATTATTCTAAAAACCACTACAATAAACAAATAATTGATCTAAAGTTAAACAACAAAAAAAATACAATCAATTTGGAAAAAGATTACCTCTCTGAAAAAGATCTATCACTATTATTTTTTGCATCAGACATTGTTTTTTTACCATATAAAGCGATCGCAGGTTCTGGAACTATGTTTGATGGTTTAGGACACGGAAAGCCATTTTTAGCTTCAAATACAGGATTCTTTAAAGAATTTTCAAAACTTAATCTCGGGGTTGTTATTGATAGAAATGCAAGTAGTTTTGAGAAAGGCCTAAAGATAGTTGATAAAAACTATGAGACATTAAAATCAAATATAGATGAATTCCGTAAAAAACTAAAATGGGATATCATTGCTAAACAACATCTAGAAGTCTATGAAAATATTCTTAATGCCCAAAAGGATAAAAATATCAAATTAATTGCAACAAAAAAATTACCAGAAAGGACATAATATAATACGGATATTTTCAGTTGAATCATTATAATTCTCTGATACAGAGATATTTACTTAATATGACATAACGATAAAAAACAAAATAAATTATCTATTTAAAAATATTATTATATATTTAGAGATCCGGTTTTAGATTTGAAAGTTACTTTTTTAAACAATCAGGGTAGATTTATTATAAAAAATTAATTTGTTTTAAGGTAACAAAAATATTTAGATTAAAAAGCATATATAAATAAATCATATAACCAAAATTAATTAAAAATAGTTTTAGAGAAAATGTAAATTCATTAGAAGGATCTTGAAAAAATCACTAAATATATGAGACAATTGTATCTATACTCAATAACATAATTTCGAATACGTTACTATCATTTCAAAACTAGGTTTCAGGCATAATATATGAATTAGAAATATGATTTCTGTATAAGTATTTTTGTTATTCAGTATATCATAAATAACGATTTTAATTTTTAACAAAAGATCCATCATAGATAATTTATATTTCAGATCATGGGGGAAATATAATCTACAGAAACAAAAGCTCAAAGATCCGTTGGATAAAGTAAATCATTTTAATCCTCAAATAATTACCAATTCTATACTTGATTCTGTTAGAACAGATTTCTCTCACCTGTCCACCTATTCACAATTAAATAGTTTTTTTTGCGGATTGAAATGGAAATCAGAATTACCAAATCCATTGAATTGAAATATTTTTGATATTTTTGTTTTGTTGCATAACAATCCATTTAGCTAAAACTAGACCAATCTAGTAATTGCGATAGATCGGCCTGCTAATAATAAATCAAGGGTAAGACGTGGTGAAATACTCTTTTCCTATGAATTCTGGATAGGAAGGAGAAGGAGGAGGAAGGTATGAGTATGACAATTTTAACAAGTGGAATGAAAATAAAAAAGGCAAATCATATACATTATGATTTTTTTATTGTATTATTGGTTACATTTGAGTATATTTTCATCTCCTATAGACAAACACAGAGAAAGAATAATAAAGAAATAACAGGTAAGAATCTTCTTCCAGTTCATCCATGTTAGCCACAGATTAGTAAAAGAATAAACATATTGGATTTCACTAGCAATCGGATATATGATGATAAAAGCATTGTCATTGCAATAGATAGTACTAAAATATGGTAACAAATAGAGGTCATCAATGGTTAATAGATAAAAGAAATGCACGCAATAAAATGATAGTTTACTACATGGAGATACGTATATGTTGCTGTTGTAGATATCTAGTCAAAGGAAATACTTTGCTTTAGAAGTTACCGATGAGAAAGTACATGATGATGGAGAGGTTGTTATGGAGCAATTGATCAAATAGATTTTAGAAAAGCATTAACAATATTATAATAAATAATATCAACTTTTTTAGGTGATGACTCTTTTGATAAATAGTAACGAGGTTTTAAGTATCTTCAAAAGGAAAGAAGGATATACTCATCTCAACAAATCAAGACAAGAAAGAACTCGATCGTTATCTTGCCCAAAAACAAAAATAAGAAATAATAAAGTTAATTCTCAAATAAGAGATTTTCTTCGATGGAAAAATAAAAAAAGAAATTATGGACACGGATGGATGATGGTAAAAAAACTGTTTTTCTATAAAAAAGAATGCTTGATGTATATAGATGTATCTTGTAACTAGGATTCATAACATGGTAAAAGAGATGATTTTAAAAGTATCATTGTATAACCTGTTTAGAAGAAGGGTGTAAACTCGATGAACATGATCTGAGGGTAATTAGTTATGCAGCAGAAGTCATCGTATTAAACTATGTTCATAATTATACATTATGTCAAAATTAAATTTAACCCAAATAATGACTCAAAAATTTGTTTTGGAATTAAATTCTGCCCTTGCCATGGAAAATGCAGGAATAGAAAGATTGCAGATGCGAATAGAAGAAGTTAGTATACCTGAGGCTAAGCAACAAATGCAAAACCACATGAAAGAAAGTTTATCTCACCAAAAAAGATTGCAACAGTTAATCTCTAGTATGGATGGAGAGCCAACTTCAGAGAAATTGGGATTGCCATTGCCATCATATCCAGAGATAATAATGAAAATGATGACTAATTCTATGACAAAACAGGAATGGGAGTTAAAAAAGGCTGAACAAGACATGATTGTAGAAAACGCAGAAGTCACATGCTATCTTATGCTGATAGGGAAAGCTCAGATGGCCGGAGGAGTATTTTTAGATGCAATAGAACCCCTATCTATAAACATGAAAGATGAACAGAATATGGTTGAATGGTTAAAGACAAATTCACCCGGTATGTTAGATCAGTTATGGCCAAAAATACAATCAGCAGTTGCTTCTGCTTCTTCATCAACATCATCACCCACTGAATCACAATGAAAGCATTAGTATATCATGGACCAATGGATGTTCAAATAGACGATAAACCTACAACCAACCATACAACATCCTGAAGATATAGTATTACGCATTACCTCAACTGCGATTTGTGGCTCTGATCTACACCTTTATCACGGCACAGTTCCTGGAATGATACCTGGTCAAACTCTAGGACATGAATTTATGGGAATAGTAGAAGAAGCAGGACCATTAGTAACTGAAGTAAAAGTAGGAGATAAAATAGTAATTCCTTTTAATATTGCATGTGGACGTTGTGAATGGTGTAGAGATAACCACTGGTCTCAATGTGATAGATCCAATCCCAAGGGGGATTTGGGTGCAGCGTTTGGTTTTACTCAGCTGCTTGGAGGCTACGAAGGAGGTCAAGCAGAGTATGTTCGAGTCCCTTTTGCAAATGCAGAATTTGCTCTGAAAGTACCAGATCATATAAAAACTGACGAGCAAGTATTGTTTCTTAGCGATATACTACCAACGGGTTATTTTGCTGCCGATATGGCAAATGTACGACCAGGAGATGATGTAGCAGTATTTGGTGCAGGCCCTGTTGGTTATTTTGCAGTAATGAGTTGCTTTTTGCGAGGTGCTGCCAGAGTATTCTCAATTGATCACTGGTCCACTCGTTTAAACAAGACAAAAGATTTGGGAGCAGAGATTATTAATTTTGATGATGAAGATCCTGTAGATTTTATAAGGAAGGAAACTGGAATGAAAGGAGCAATATGCATAGATGCTGTCGGGTATGAAGCTGTAGGCCACATGGCCGGCAATGTTAGTATTAGAGATGGTAACAATCTCTTGATTCAAAGTACTGATACTAACAAAGGCCATGATCATTCAAAAGTATCCAACCCAGCTTATCAGCCAATGAATCCAATGCAAGTAATAACATGGATGTGTCAGGTTGCGAAAAAATACTCAACTGTATCCATACCCGGTGTATATGGATCTGCCTATGATCAATTTCCTCTAGGATTATTATTCAATCGTAATGTTTCAATTCACACGGGTCAATACCAGGTCAAAAAATACAGTGAACAACTGTTTCACCTTATTGAAACCAAAAGAATAGATCCAACCAAAGTTATAAGCCATACCATGGACCTCAATGATGCCCCTAAAGGATACAAAAGATTTGATCAAAAAGAAGAAGTAATGAAAATTGTACTTAAACCATAATGATAAAACAAGCAGTAAAAAATAATTGGATAAGATTCAAAGAAAAAAAGAAATATCTAACTAGATTATAATCATTTTTTTAGCATTATTGGTGATACTTATGATTGTACAATAATGCTACTTTGGGCACCTATCTTTTTTATTTTAGAATCATTTTATCCCATTCAATTTCATCTAGCATGACATATATTTGCATAATAAATTAATAATGATAATTTTTAGAACCCATGCTTAATGAATACCTGATTTTAACTTGTATATAGGTTAAAAAATTAATCTTGCAGTTTGGACTTTACCAGATTTCACATTTAATGAAAAAGACAATCTATATAATTAGAGAAGAGACAGAAAATTAATAACAAATTATCCCTTATCTATACGAAACAATTTTAAATATTTGATTTCACATATCCTGTTATTTTATTTTGTATTTTAAAATTCATAAAATAGTAACACATTTTAACTGTATGGTATTTTTTTGTATTATGATCGCTATTATTACAACAATAATAAAAGTTACTATCACATTCTAATTATATACATGGTAGACTTTGTTTCCCTATTAAATTTTAATTTGCAAAAGTACAAACTAATTATTTATTTATCTATTTATAAAGTTTCAAATGATTACTGGGGTATACATACATGCTCTGTATGTATGTACGTGGATATGAGTGCAAGGATAGTTCTCATTTTTTTAAAAAAGGCTGGATTTCTCTTACACTAAAGTCTTTTACATCCATATCATCAATATTATCCCATCTGAATATAGCTAGTGGTCCACTCCATGTTATTACTTGTGTATCTAAGCCTCCACAATTAGGATTGCCTCCGCCCCAATGACCATTATCAATATATAAAAGAACTTTATGCCAATTATTGCTGGAATTCTCATCAATAAATTGTTCTAGTCTTACTGAACCATCAGGGAGATTATAAAAAACGGCTTTAATTCCGATCCATTTTCCTATAATCGGATTTTTTATCGCGTTTAACTTTTCGCTATCGTTAGTTGTATATCCTTGGGTGTGTTCTAAATCCTTTTCGAACTTTACTCTCCCTGCTTCATAGGTATTTGAATGATAGGTTGTTGATTCACATTGCTCCAATAAACCGTTAATTAGAGTTATATCATTGGTATTTTTTCCACCACGCGCAACGAGTTCTATATGGGCGTTGCTATTTGAGTCGGAATTAGTAAAGTGGTTTATATTAAAATATCCAGTCATCTCCATATTCTTCCAATCATTAGAAGATTGTATATATCCTTTTTTTGATAATTCTTTTTGATTAAGAGTAGTAATTAAGTGGGGTTGAAATCCTGAAGAAGTAAATACGTTATAACGTACTTCAGTATTTTGTATTTTTCAATTGGCATCCCCAAAGTTTTCATTTTTAATTAGAGTTGTTTGAGGATTAGTTTGGGGATCGTTATTTGGATCATCCATTATCATATACCACTCTTCTCCGGCAGGTTTTGTAGAATATATTTTATTTATACCAAATTTATCTATCCCTGCACCACTATTAATTATAGGAACAGGTCGCTGGAAAATATAATAATAAATACCAAGATAAAAAGATAATGATCCAATTATTACCATGATGATAAGAATGAGTTTAAACCACTTTTTCCTGCTATTCACTATAAATATATACACTGTATTCTATATTACATCGCAGATATCAAGATATACCTATGATGAATTTATTGGCTCAGTATTAGCACAATGATGTGATAACACACATATTATTTTTTATAGTAATGGCATGGTAATACTATTTAAGATATCACTGCCGATTTTGAGATGGCATGATGTTAGTAATGTAGATACGCGTCCTTATGCTTTTCCCCCAATCTAATTGAAGCAACTAATTTACCATTAAAGGAAAAATATCTGTTTAATATAGGATTGAAATTATTGAGTCTTTGTTAAATAGAACCGACTAATCTCTTATTAGAAAATATGATTTTGAGATGTTATTGTTGATCTGCATACAGTATGCAGCATAGACATAAAATTAGTTGTTATATTGTTATAGTTATAAGATTCACAGTAATTTATCCACAATGTAAATTATATCTATAATCACTGACAGATTAAAATTGTGTTTATATATCTAGTTATAATGCTAACACATAACAAAAATATCTTTGGAAAATTATTTGCTCTATTAAGGAGGACAATTGATTTAGCCATGTAATGTAATATATCGCCATCTGTATTATTATACACTGGACAATTTCAATTTTATAATCTATTCTAGCAAATCAAGAGTAGATTATACCTGCTTTGTTGCATGATTCGAAAAACATTTAAAACTATGCTATATTTTTAGGGAATCGTATAAAATAATGACTATTTCCTTCCTAAATACAATATTAAAACATTATTAAAAAAAAACGATTTACTGATTCATGCAACAAAGCAGATTATACCTGCTAATTTTAATCAATATATCGAAATTGATAATCAGTCAAACATTATTAAAATAATTAAATGTAGTTTGTTAAATAAAATATATCATTAGTAGTAGTGATTAAAAAATTATTCATGGATATACAAACTATACTATAAAATCCAAAAATTACTCCAATATATATGCCATATATGTGGGGATAAAATGATTAATCCAATATTTAATTTAACTTAATTCAAGCAACTGTTTGAGAAATCAATCAGAAAACCAAATTTAATCTTATAAGGAGCGCTACTTTCTATTTAAAGTATAATGAAAATTGGAATTCTTGGATCTGGAGATGTAGGTCGTAGATTAGGCGATGGTTTCATAGAACTTGATCACGCAGTCAAAATTGGAACGCGTGATCCAAAGAAAGACGAGGTTCTGCAATGGATTAATAAGCATGTGAAAGAAGAAGGAAAAGCTTCGGCAGGAACTTTTGCAGAAGCTGCCTTATTCGGTGAAATTATTGTGGTAGCGACATTATGGGATGGAACTTTTAATGCCATAAAAATGGCTGATCCAATGAACTTTGAAGGAAAAATTGTAATTGATGTTACCAATCCATTAGACTTTTCCAAGGGTATGCCTCCAAAGTTAGCACTAGGATATTCTGACTCTGCAGGTGAAACTATACAGCGCTTAATTCCTCAAGCCAAAGTTATGAAAGCATTCAATACAGTTGGTAATCCTCATTTTCTTCATCCAGAGTTTACAGATGGAGGACCGCCTACTATGTTCATTTGCGGAAACGATGACGAAGCTAAAAAATTTGTAACAGGTAATATTCTTAACAAATTTGGATGGGAAACAATGGACATAGGTGGAATTGAGGGATCGCGTCTTCTAGAACCTCTTGCACTTTTATGGATTACTTTGTATTTTAGAACTGGTACCAGCAACCATGCATTTAAGCTACTTCGAAAATAGAGTTCAAAGCAAATAATAAAATTAAAAAATACAAAATACAATACATAGTTTTTCTTTTGCTCCAACTACTAAATTAATTTACGAATAATTTCTTTACAATATTATTATTGTGAAATATAAAAGACCATGAAAGTAAGAGTCTACTTCTGCAAAGAACCCGATCCGGAAATCATATTAAAAGGGAATAAAATTAGTAGACAAGCATTAGATACTATTTATATTTTAGTATGGGAGTGTGAATTTAAGAATATTCTTAATGCAGGTAGAGTATGGTTAAGATTCAGAGAAGAAGAACGACCATTTGGAATAGCTTTGAAAGAAAAAAGGAGTCACTACAAAATATCACTAGGCGACCTTATTCAAGTATCTGGTGATATGTATATGGTGGATAAGGTTGGTGTGAGAAAAGTCAATGTTTTTGATTAACTTATTATTTAATATTTCTATCCTATTCCGTTATGAAATTCAAATGAAAAAAAATAATGTTTAACTAAAATAAAAAACAGGTTGTATTTTATATTCATCAACAATAGTAGAAAGAAAAGGTTCTATGACAAAAAACATATTTGGTTCACCCTTTGATATCCTTATTTCAAGAATTTCTTTATCTTTTGGCGCAATTGCAACTAATCACAACCAAATATATTCAAAACCAACCATTTTGATTTGAGAGTCTATCATCAAATATCATTTCATGAATTTATCTTTCTGTAAAATACTTTTCCAAGTTCATATTTTTGAATCCAGTACCCTATTGCACTGTAACTTTTTTTAACAATTTCTATTCAAAAAGATATTGCTCTGGATGTATTCCTTAACGAAAGACCAAGAAAGTATAGATGTAGAGAATATGCAATTTTCTAGATTCTGTTCTCCGTCTTATCCAGCATATTATAAAATATAACAAGAAAGAAATCTATATTTTTTTCCTTAAATTTACAGAACCGTTATGCAACAAGGTACCTTTTTAAATAATGTTTGTTCATATTCATCGATTAATATGACCATCAAGTTATAATTGAAAGAGAGAGTTTGGTAATGAATAAGTCCATCCACCACCACCCTATTTCTTTTTGACAAAGGATAATAGCATCTGAATTTTATGTTACAAGACTAAATATAATGTTACCATTTATAGGTAATATTTAAAAGGTGTTACAACATTTAATTAATAATCAAATCATAAAAAAATGGATAATTAATATAAACGAGATATGTGTATATTTTTAAAGGCATAGTCTAGTATGAAAAAAAAACGTGATAATCGTGCTAATAAAATTATAAGGAATAAAAAAATTAACAAATTTATTATAATTGGTGTAATTGTAGCTATAGCTCTAGTTATAGGCTTGGCGGTGACAACTATTAAAGTTCCATCAAAAGCAAATGCAATAGCACCCATAGATGGCATAGAATGTAATAGTATGGAACAATCTATCTTTCATATCCATGCACATCTTGATATCTTTATTAATGGACAAAATTATACCGTTCCGGCTCTAATTGGTATAACTAATAGTTGCTTGTATTGGTTGCATACCCATGATGAAACAGGGATTATCCACATTGAGTCACCAGTAAATAGAACTTTTAGTTTAGGACAGTTTTTCGATATCTGGAAACAGAAATTCAGTAATAACCAAATATTCAATAATACCGCAAATAGCACCATTCCATTGAATATTTATGTTAACGGAACAAAGGTACCAAGCGGAACCAATTTCAAAGATATCGTTCTACATGCTCATGACATCATAGCAATAGTTTATGGCAAGCCTCCAAGTACTATACCAACGAAAGCTGACTTTTCCTCTGCAGAACTTCCAGCCGCATCAGGATAACAACACCATTCTCATTTTTTTAATCAAGTTTTAAAATAAATAAAACCTTGTTACAAAGTACACGGATAATTATAATAAAATTATTAAATAACAAGATAAAACTTTAAAACTCGTCAAAACAGATAATATTCCTATCAAAAGATTAATGAGAGGTAGAAGATGAAAAGGCAGTACTCTACAAATCTAATAATTTGAAATAAAGAAAGATAAAAAAAGGATTATGGTTATAACACACAACAATATCTTTTGATTAGCTAATTATGATCTATTCTAATAATTTTACAATTTTTGCAATAATACTCGCCTTTACGAATCAAATCCAATTTTCCTTGACATTTATAACATACAAGACGGTGTTTTTCCATTAATTTCCTTTTTACCATTTTGATGGCAAATGGTACAATAAATGAAGTTAAAATGTATGCTAACAATCGCATTAAAAAACCATTACTAGATTTAAGAGAATTTTTAGATTTACTCATATAGGCTAATACCCATTTATTGTATATATATTATATTTGAATGAAATTAAATTTAATTCTCTAAAACACAATCTTTCCCCAAATAAAAGACCAAATAATAAAATTAGTCTTATTTAATTATATATACTGACTACATAATTTCATAAACAATATAATGGGTTATCACAGACAAATTGAATAGTTGATTGAACGTATTATGTTATTAAGCAAAGTATAGTTTTATAAGATGCAATTAATAATTTGTAAAAGAAAAACATGCTTATAAATGCCTGTTTTAATGATGAAAGAAGGAAACGTTTTATATCATCATAACATAATTAATGAAAAATGCAATGGTGAGATTTTAGAGTTGTTTAATTGTTTTATACCCATTATAAATTAATGTTTTCAACGTGTATTTCAAAAGTACAATAAATGAAGAAATTTATGAATATTTAAAAAAGATCTTTTGATTCTTAAAATGAAATATATATGAATGAAATTGATTTCCCTAATTTTTTTATTAACCTTCTGACAAGGGTAAAGAAAAATGTTTGTAGATAATAAAAGAGATATATCGTCTGCTGTTGATAGATATTAACAAGGAAAGATAACAAATTACATCACAATTTACTAATAGAGAAAATTTTAATTCAGGAAAGTAATATAAAATGATAAAATCGAAAATAATCAAAACTTGTTTTTATGCATGTTGTTCATATCCACAAGTTTTCCATGCTAACATTGTTTTAAATTATTTTCTAATTGTTATGATACGAGGCTCAAATTCTATTCTTAGTTTAATTCCACAAAAATATTTGCTGGAATACCATTTGCTCTTAATCCGATCCGGATCTTTCCTTGTTCATATTCTATGTCTCCAATACTATCTTTTATTCCTCTGGATGCAAAATGTAAACGATTACTTTTTAAATTTATTATATGTGTTCCATTATTTTCATTATGGATTCCAGATACGAACTGTATATTCCCTCCATTTACCAACTCATAAAGTTCTCTACAAACAGGTTTGATAATTTCCCATGATTCTTGTTCTGTTAGATCTTTGCTCACTATAATGAACTATTTATTCTCATTTTTATTGTTTCAGTAACATCCAACATAAAGTAAGTTGCAATAAATATTCATAATTTAATATAAAATCATGCAACAGTGAACCACAGAGGTAATGGATAAACAATAACAGCACTATGAAGGAGAAAAAAGGAGATTCACAGTAATATCATCAGATGAATCATTTTTCTTTTATGAGTCCTTATAAGAAAGATATTATGAATTGGAGAATAAAAGATCTATAGATAGAGTAATGGGTTCGCACAAACATTCGTGTCTGTTTGGTTGGAGTAATAATCTAGAAGGAAATCAATTATTCACACAGTATGAAGGATTTAAGGAGATACATCGCTATTTTTTTAAATATATAATCCCCCCTAAATTTACAAAATGGTATCTGTGTATGGACAAAGCATCGCCTCATTACAAATCCAAGAAGAGGTAAGAAGTATTTTAAAGAACATGATGATAATTGTTCCCAGATAACTTGTAACTGCATCACCAGAATTTAGGGTATTGAAAGAGGTCTGCTTGAATATAGCCAAAGGAAATTTGCTAGTGTTACAATACTATCCATAATTTGCAGATTTTAATATTAAAATATCTATAGATATTTCAGGACAAAAAGATTCAGACTGAATATAAGAAACTACCTGTTACGCGATGTTATATAATATATGCTAATTGGTATAGTGATCAATTATTATTGTATTTAAAATCATTAGAGAGAAGTTCAGGCAAAATTCGCAATAAATGATTCATATTTTTTTCTTCTATTCACAATATCCAATTAAATTATATTAAAAAAATATATATAAATAGGAAAAATTATTAGTTAAATAAAAGAAATCCTACCTTGGGCCTATAAACATGGATATACATGCAGTTAAAGCATCATAATTATAGTAATCAAATTAATTATTAAACAACTCTGACGCTTACCTCAATTGCATCTCTATCTTTTGCAAATTCCAATGTAGTTTCAATAGTCTCACTTTTGTATATTCCAGAATTACGGATATACTCTAAATAATCTAGCATTTCGTTTTTAAATATACCCACGTTATCTGCAATTATTATAGCATTTTTTTTAATTAGGTTCTTCTCTTCAGCTAAATTTAAATACTGTAGATATTCATTTTTTGCTGCATCCAAGAATAATAGATCAAATTTGTAATCTAATCTAGGTATTAATTCTAAAGCGTTACCAATTAGTAAATCTATTTTATTCAGAAAGCCCGCATCTTTTATATTTTTTTTTGCAATATCTGCGTTTTTTTTATCTATTTCAATAGCTACAACTCTTCCTACATCAGGTAAAACACTTGCCATTAATATGGCAGAATATCCATACAAAGATCCAATCTCTAAAATATTTTTAGGTTGATATTTCTTGATGATATCTACAACAATCTTCCCTTTAACTGGACCTATGGATGGTAAATATTGCTTTTTCCCCAATTCCTCTAATGATTTTAGAACATCTGCTGCTTTGGTCACTTTTACAACTACACTGACTATGTAATGCTTTTTCTACAAAAGTTTTATGCTTCAATACTTTTGAATTTGGATTCTGCATATAATTTTATTGACTTTAATTTAAAAATGTTTATGTTTATGAACAAACCTGTCAGTATATCGACGCCATCATCTTATGATATAAAATAATAAGCAGATTGGATATGTTTAATTGCATTGTATACCATTTAGTATAAGTAGACAAACTATGAATTTCTAAAATATAAAGAAAAAGTTTCGACAAGGTTTGAACACATAAGCTAAATGGTATAGCAGAACTCTAATATTTCAAAATTGCAAATTGCAATTACAACTGGTTCTTAAAGGTTTTTATACCAATAATAAAAATATATTCATTTGTTCTTTCACCCGTTATATAATGAAGGATCAGTAATTTGGGCTCTGTAAAGTTAAGCAAAAAGCTATAGATTTGTCTATTATTTGTTATATCTGATTTGCCAGATAAGAAATAGAACAGAACCTGAGGATATAACATATGCTTTGCATCTCTATTTCAGCGGTCTTTCGTTACGAGGCACATCAAAAGCAATATTTCTATATACAAAAATTGTTAAAAGAAGTCATACCGCAATAAGAGATTGGATTCAAAAGTACAAACCTGAAAGATTATTTTACAACAGGATGAAGATATCTGAATTCATAATTGATGAAACTCGACTCAAAGTTGGCTCCGAATACATTTGGCTTTGGATAGCCATAGAACCTGAAAATAAAGAAATCATAGGATTAAGAATATCAAAGGAAAGAAATATGTTTGTGGCAGAACGTTTTCTGTCAGATATC
>JBDUES010000121.1:0-6496 GCA_040297625.1 Candidatus Nitrosocosmicus sp.
AAATATGAATCTAAGACATAGATAGTTATATGGAAAATTATTTGTGAGATATACCATTTAGCATAAGTTACCAAACATCTCTTAACAAATAGTTCCTCATATTAAGATTGAATCTTTTTGTTCTGAAATATCTAGATATCTTTTCCTTAAAATCTGCAAATGATGGATAATATTGTATTACATTATTTTAATAGTTTATAAAGATGATTACAATATAAGAGAAATATAAAAATAATTACTACATTAATACTCCTATCTATCTTATGTTTTTGTATTAATATTGAAACCAAATTATTAGTTTCGTTTGCACAGACCAGTGGAGAAAAAATCATAACAATACCTAAAGGATCAGCAAATCCTGAAGTAGATATAACAAAGTTTACATCTAAACAATGGTACAATCCTGATGAAATTACAATTAATGTAAATGATACTGTAAGGTGGATCAATAATGATACTGAATCTCATACGGTAACAAGTGGTTTAGGAGGAGGTTTGGCCAGTGCCGCAACAAATTCAAAAGGAAAACCTGACGGCCTATTTGATAGTGGACTGTTTAAGCCTGATAGTTCATGGGCTTTTAAATTTAATAAATCTGGTACCTACAATTACTTTTGTACCATTCATCCTTGGATGGAAGGAATAGTACAGGTTAAGGATACTAATGTAAAAATTCCATCTTATGCTGTTAATCAATACGGAAATAAAATTGGCAATTTTCCTATATATAATTTAACTAGTGATAAAAAATTTGAAATAGGTCTTTCATGGAATCCTTCCTCAATAAAAACAAATGAACCAATTACTTTTATATTGGACTCTTATAAAATGCCCCAAAATACACCATTGCATCTATGGCCATATAATTTTGTTTTAATTCAAAATGGAAAAGAAATTTACAGGACAAATGGAATTACTCAAATGGGATCCAGCGTGGAAACATATACATTTAATTCCCCTGGCAAGCTAATCATTAAAATAGAAAGCAGCCAAGACCCGCATTCTTTTATAGAATATGACACACTTGTTTATAAAAATCCCAACTCTTTTAAAAATACTAACACTGTACAAACTACTTTAAACCCTTCATCATCTGGATTGATAAATTCGTTAACTTTGGTTTACTCCGTCTATGCTATTATAATAGGATTACCAATAGCTTTAGTTGTGTTTGTTATACTTATTAAGAAAGGGAGAATTTAAAAAAAGAAATAAACCGGATTTAAAATTTAATCTTATTTTTATATTATAAATAATTATATTAAACTAATACATTTTGTATAATTCTAATATTTATATTCTTATTATTTCTTTACAAATATCATTAAATATAATTAAAAAAAGTATTTTAGTTGACATATTTGTTACTGTTAAAATCATCTTCTTTCGAATTTATTTTTGCAAAAATTTTAGAAAGGATGACTTTGTATTAATTACTAGTTGTTTACGATAGTTAAAATGTTTAATCGATTTTTTTTAATAATTTGATTTGAATTAAAATTAAGATGTAATCAATGGAAAAGCTCTGTTATAGGTATTTTAATGAAATAAGATATAAGATTAGTTACAAAAAATTTTCTATTTATATTCAACATTCAGAATTGATAAATTAGATATATCCATTATGGTTACTTTTCTCGTTGGCTAATAAAATAAATCCAAAAGAATTGCAAGAAAAAAAAGATGGTTATGTAATAATAGATGTACGAGAATCTGATGAATTAGACAAAGGAATTATAGAAGGAGCACTTAATATGCCATTGGGACAACTAATAAGAAAAACAAGACAGGGGGATATAAACAACCTTAAGGGAAAGAAAATTTGTATTTATTGTTCTGGTGGTTATAGAGGAAATATGGCTGCCGACGAGTTAAACAACCAGGGATTTGATGCTGTAACTATTGACGGTGGTTATCTTCCGTGGAAAGATAAGAAAAATGAAAATAAAACCAGTAGTAGCCGAAATGGCATTGACTGAAGTTTTAAATAATATTTGAGGCATGGTCATAATTCCAATTATCTCTTGATACCTTTTACAACAGCTTAAAGCTAACCCTTGAGATATTATTTTGAGGTAAACTGTTCCAGAGATTAGATCTAGATAAAATAAAGGAATCCATCCTTTTTAACATTCTGTATATGATAGGTTGTATACCATGGCCTATTGCACCACCACCTAAACGTGGTAGACCGTATGTATATTCTCCAACTGTAATTTTAAGATGCTTTATTGTAAGGATATGGTTTAAAATCGATTCTAACAATGCTTTGCACACTTTTCTTGATAGGGATTGCTGTCAGTATAACCGTAAGCTAGTAGTAGCCTGTGGTCTGATAACAATACCTAGCAGTAGACGTACATTTGATAGAAGACTAAAGACCATTTCTACTGATATCAAAGAAAGAATATCGACAATGGGCTATCTGTTTGTTACAGAAGGATTAGCAGACGCTTCTATAACAGCAATAGACAGTACCCTCTTAAAAGCAAAGGGTTCTGTATGGCATAAATCATCGATGGAGAAAGGAGAAGTACCTTGTCCTGGCATCGATACAGATGCTCGGTGGGGGGCTATAGTCATACCAAGGGATGGGTTTTCGGATACAAATTACATCTTACATCGACAACTACAGATGCAGCCGGTGATCTTGTAGTACCATTGACAGCAGCAGATGTAACTACTGCTAATATACCGGATAACCAGATGTATGTTCCTTTAACATCATCATCATCATCATCTGTATTCTATTTACCATCAGCATTGTATATGGCAGCTGACCCAGCAGGATACGATGATAAGAAACTGTATGAATATAGCAAAAAGGTATTGAAAATAGACCTCATTTGTCCTGTAGAAAGGTACAAAAATACTTCCAAAAAGAGAATCGAGCTTGTATGCTTTTATGAATCGGCATTAGGACAGGCTATCTACAATCAGAGGGGAATATCTATAGAACCAATGATAGAGCATATAAAATCAGTGTTTAGGATAGACCCAGTACCAACACGAGGATTTCATGCTTATCTGCAATTGTACTTTTGTCTGTTTTATTGTATCAAATAATGGTGTACTATAAATGTAAAACTGACAAATTAAATCCAAAATCAATCAAGTATATGCTTGGAACTTGGTGACCTGAGATTCGGGATAAAGATGAGTGATATTGAATTATGACCACGCCTGAAATAATTGAAAGGCTTGTGATGAGATTGAAAGAGGTTTAGAAACCTGCGACCCTTCATCAACATCCACAAGCTCTTCACCTGCAATCTTTTTTCTTATCTTTGAAATAAAACTAAAGGACACATGAGCCATTTTAGCAACCTCCCTTAAAGTATAGTTTTTGTTTAATAAATCAATCACAATTGCTTCTTTTTCCTTTGAAGATAACACCAATACAAATAATATGGAATAGATTTCCTTATTAAAGGAAAAAGTTGCTACTTTTGCTACCATTTATTTTTGATTGATATCTATGTTGTTTTATTATGTTGTTTTTAATTAATAATAATATCCTTTAGATATACTAAAATAAATCAATAAAAAGGTAACCAATCAATCGGTGGTTAGATTAAAGTCTGTAAACTCTATTTGATATATTGCCTTAGAACAGTTGTAAAAATTCATTTAGTGCTTTTAATGTGAATCTTATTTTGGAGATTAAAACAAATAAACCTTAAAAATATTAGAAATACAAATTAGATAACAATTTATTCTATTGGGTAGAGTGGACTTGCTTCTATATATCAATACAAATTATATTTTACATATATTATTAGAAAGGAAAAAGCAATCCATATCTGAAATCGATATAAGATGATAAAATAAAAGCAAAATACCACATAAAAATACATTTTAAACCTGATAATATAAGTAAATTTGAACGGCTAAGGGATCTGAATTTGACTTGTAAATATTCTATTCTACAATACCTCATTTGATTTTACTTTTTTTGTGATTTTTATTATTTCCAAATATCAAAAAATTCAGGTCAACATCTTTTGAAGAATATCTTTCAAATTCAGTTCCAGATTGTAAAACAACTTCTTTAAATAATCTGATACATTTTGAAGGACTATTTAACGAAAGAACATCGAAAAAAAGTACATTCAATGTTACTAAGAATAGTTCATTCATTCATTTCTTATCTGTATAGCATTTATAATTAATAGAAAAGAAAGCTAATTTTTTTCGTTACCTTTAGAGCTATATAGTAAGAACAATTTACATTTAATTTGCTTAAGGTATACCCACTTACATAAATTCATAGATAGATTTTAGCTAATCTACTCGATATAATTTATTTTTAGTTGAAACACACAGTACTATACAAAGTATACAAGGACGAACGTTATGTTGACGTAAAAGAAAGGATTATTCTAGTAAGACGGGTACTATCAGATAAACAACATATAGAGTCAGTAGCACAAGAACTGCATAAATCAAGAGCATGGGCCTACAAATGGTACAAAAGATACACAGATGAAGGATTGAAAGATAAACCAAGAAGTGGAAGGCCACCGTTAGTAAACAATGATTTGATGATAAAAATAAGAAAAGAATTGGAAAATATTAACATCGGTTGGGATTTCAGACAGGTAATGGATCTAATTCACAAAAGAGGGGTGTAAGGGTGTAAAGTACCATGAGGTACATATTTACAGGCTGCTTCATAAATGGGGGAGGTTTATATCAAAGGTTCCGCAGAAGAGGTTTTTGTAAGAACAGTTACCTTGGAAGAAAAAAAGAGTTTTAAAAAAGGGTACAAAAGAGCCTGAACATGCTTAAAAAGAATTGGAATATTCTGGTACAGGATGAATCAATATTTGTACATGATTCATGCATAAGAAGAAGAAAATAGATTGTAAGAGAAAAAAGACCGATGATAGTTACAGTCACAGGCTCTCGTAACGAAATCATCATATTTGAAGTAATATCTGTAAATGGTAAACAACTCTTCAGACAATATAATCGATTTGATAGCTATTCCTTCATAACATATCTTGAAGAAGTAAGAAAAAAATTTAAAAAATTTATAATATTTGTTGATAGAGCAACACCCAACACAGATCCAAGGTAGTACAGGAGGAGTATCTGTCAAGTAATGTAGCTAACATAATAGTAGAATACTTTCCTGTTGGTTCTCCTGAACTCAATGCAGTAGAAGAATGTTGGTATAGACAGGGAAAGCATATACAGTATTATCAAATCATTATCCAAACTTTCAATCGCTTAGACATATGATTTTGCAATTTTAATGAACAAGGCGAATCAACTTGAATATCAAAAAGTATCTACTGAGATCCACGAATTAATGTTATTGAGTATAGCTCTATTAAATAATTAAATGACTGTCTCTTACCAATTACAAATCTTAACAGAGGATTTATTATTGTGAATTCATTATTAAAATACCGTATTTATTAGCATACTTTTACTAATTGGTATAATATATTTATTATCTATCTATTTGATATCATAAATTATTAAATGAAGGAAGATGAGTATATTGATCATCTTATTTACAAATTAATACATTGTGGATGGGATTTAAATGTAAAGTAGGCACAAGATATTCTATCCGTAAAAGAAAGAGCACTTGCTCCATTAATAAATATAATAAAAAATAAACGTTATTGGTTCAGTAAAGATATAAATGAAAGTGTTGCTCCTTTGACTGCTTTACATCTTTTGTCTTTGACCAGAGAAAACAATGCTCTTGAAGCAATAATATATGCTATTTATAACTATCGTGAAGAAATAGATGAATGGTTTTCTGTAATGTCATTCTTGCTTGCAAATTTTGGTAAGGATTCGTTTGAAACGATATCCGAATTACTTTTTGATAATAGTCTATAATACTGGATCAAAGAACCCATTGCGAGATCTTTGATAATTATTGCTAAATCCACTAATGATATTGATATCCAAAAGAGAATGATAGATATATTAAAAAAAGTTATTTCATTATAACATGATCGTACAGCAAAAAGTTTCTTGTTAATGGTTCTTACAGATTTAAAAGATTCCTCGTCTATTGATTTTATAAAATCGTTATTTGAAGATGGTGAAATTGATGAAGAAATTACAACTTTGGATGAGGTTTTAGATGTCTACAAAGAACTTTACGATAAAAATATTGAAGAATCATATCGTATGAAAGATATTCTAGATTATTTTAAAGTAAATGATTTTTTCCTATCATCCAATTCTGATCTGTCTGAGGGCCATACTTTTTTAAATGATGATCTTGGTTCTGTTCCTATTGAAAGTGATATTAAAGGTGATCATGTCCAAGTTAGTAATCATCCAACAACAAAAACATTAAAACCTAAAATAGGTAGAAACGATCTTTGTCATTGTGGCAGTGGAAAAAAGTATAAAAAATGTTGCATGAATAAACCGGCTCCGTAAAGTAAGATTGCATTTCTTATTATAATGATCAACAAATAAATTTATTTATTTTTGAATATTTTCATCTCACAATTTTTCC